>VBDE01000029.1 GCA_005883665.1 Betaproteobacteria bacterium | reverse complement strand
GACGGCGACGGCAACGACATCGCGGGGGTTCGGCTTCCCGACGTGACCGTGCCCCTGGCCACCTACACCGGATGGGCGCTGCGGCGGGGAGCACAGGCGAACGACGGCTGCGAGGCAGCGGGGCAGTTCATCCCGTTCGCGAAGACCGAAGCCGATCGCGGCAACGATCCGCGTCCGTCGGTCGCGGCCCGCTATCCCACTTTCGCCGCCTACCACGGCAAGCTGAGGAGCGCCCTCGAACGAATGGTATCGGACCGCCTGCTGCTGTGCGAAGACGCCGGGACCGAAGAGGCGCGGCTCATGCAGGCCGGCATCACCCGCGGCGTGCTGCCGCCGGAAGGGGGCGTGCTCCCGGCAGTCGAGCCGCTGCGGGCATGCCGCGAGGACGAGGACGAGCACGGTCACGGGCACGACCACGATCACAGGGACCACGATGACGACGACTGAGAAGTCGATCTTTATGAAAACGACTATCGCCATTGCCTTCATCGCCGCATCGCTATTCGTCCACGCCGCGCACGCGCAGCAGGCCGAGCAGCGGCCCAAGCGCACGGTGCTGCAGAAGTCGGACGTGGGCGCGACCGGGCGCGAGGCGACGATGCAGATCGTGGAGTTCGCGCACGGCGCGGCGGAAGTGCCGCACACGCATCCGGGGGAGTTGATCGGCTACGTGCTGGAAGGCGCGTTCGAGCTCGATGTCGCCGGCAAGCCCAAGGCGACGCACCGCGCCGGCGACAGCTTCCTCATCGAGGGTGGGCGCGTGCACGCGGGCAAGAACATCGCTCCTGGTCCGAGCAGGTTGCTGGTCA
Source organism: Betaproteobacteria bacterium (assembly GCA_005883665.1). GTDB lineage: Bacteria > Pseudomonadota > Gammaproteobacteria > Burkholderiales > SG8-39 > VBDM01. The sequence continues at coordinate 7,825 of VBDE01000029.1, read as the reverse complement.
CCGTCATCCTCGAAAAAGGCCAGCCGCCCAGCTCGCCTGCGAAGTAGGGCGCCGCTGCCGCGGCACACTCCCTTATTCGGGCTGGATTCCGGCTGCGCGCACCATTTCCGCGTATTTTTTGAACTCGGCCTGGACGAACAGCCCGAATTCGGCGGGTGCGCTCCCGACGGGCTCCAGGCCAAGGGCCGCGATCCGCTCCCGCACCTGCGGGTTGGCAAGGGCGAGCAGCACCTCGCCTTGCAGCTTCGCGACGATTTCCCGCGGACAATCCGCCGGCGCGTACAGTCCCTGCCATCCGCTGTCGACCTCGAAATCGGGAACGCCGGCTTCCATCATCGTCGGTACATCGGGCAGATAGGATGCACGGGCGCGGCCGGTGTAGGCGAGCGCACGCAGCCTGGCCGCCCTGACATACGGGAGCGAGAGGGCGGAACTCGCGAAGGCCACCTGGACGTCTCCGTCCAGCAGCGCGCTTATCGCCTGGCCGCCCCCTTTGTAGGGAACGTGCAGCATCTTGACTCCGGCGCGCGCGTTGAACAGCTCGCCGGTCAGGTGGTTGGTGTTGCCGATGCCGGGCGAGCCGAACGACAGCCGGCTGTCGGGTTTGCGGGCGAGAGCGATCAGCGCCTTCACCGATTGCGCGGGAACCGACGGGCTCACCACGAGCAGGAGTCCTCCCGCTGCCGTGATCTGCGTCACCGGCGCGAAATCCTTGAGCGTGTCGTAGGGAAGCTTCCGGTACATGCTGGGATTGACGATGAAAGACGACGAGGTCAGGAGCAGCGTGTAGCCGTCGGGCCTCGACCTCGCAACGGCTTCCGCGCCGATGATGCCGTTCGCGCCGGGACGGTTGTCGACGACAAAAGGCTGTCCGGTCTGCGCCGCGAGCGCCTGAGCCATCACTCTTGCGACGGTATCGGGACCGCCGGCGCTGAACGGGACGATGACGCGGACGGGGCGGCTCGGGTAGGTGTCGCACGATGCGCTCAGCGGCCAGAGCGCCGAACACATCAGCCAGAAAACGAGAATTACGCGCGACATCGGCTCGTGCACGGGCGCGCTCACAGATAGTTTCCTTGGCCTTGACCAGCTTGCGGGCGAGCTTCCCGATCACCTTGTCGGCCGGCACATACTTACCGGTTTTCCTGGTTCGCGCGGCGCTCGCGAGTCCTCGTGCAGTAAACTCCTGTCGGGCCTTGCGGTACTCTATGTTCCGATTCAGGTATTCCGGCATCTCCTGCCGCAACACCTGGCGCAATACCTCTTCGGTGACCAGCTGATCGGTCTCGGACAGATAACTGCGCAATGCCTCGTTCATCATCGTTTGATAGCCGGTGCCGGCTTTCGCCGCGCGCGCCCGAAATTCGTCGAGCACGGAGTTGTCGATGAAAATGGAAATCCGTGTCTTGCCTTTTTGCGGGATGACGGCACCGCGTTTGCCTTTGGAGAAGTCGTATTCAGCTTTCACCGGAGTGGCCTTCGAGCAATTGCCTGATCCCCGCCGCGATCAGCACGATGCCCGAGATCAGCGCGAGGTGCGCGTACCAGTAGCCGAGGATGCCCATGCGCGAGCGCTGCTCGGGCGCAGCCGCGACGAGCTCGTCGGCGACGCGCCGGTCTTGGCGGTCGAAATAGCTCCACCACAGCGACGCCACCAGCACCAGCGACAGGACGACGCCGGCGAGCCATTCGCCTTTGAAGCTCGGATTGGAGGCGCTCGCGCCCATCGCGATCGCGACGACCGACTCGCCCAGCGCGATGAGAATGACACCTCGGTGGCGCTCGGCGAAGTGCGCGGCGTTGAGCGTGAAGCGCCGCTCGCGCCTCAGGACCGTCGCCGCGACAGCGACGCCGCCGCGAGGAACAGCAGCCACACCCAGCGCGCGTCGACGAACGCGGCCCCGATGAGAAGGGCGGAAGCGCCGAGATGAAGCACGACGACGAAAAGATACGAAAGCCCGAACGTCAAGGCGCCTGCGCCGAACACCTCCGGAATCGCCATCGCCATCACCAGAAACCCCGCCATCGCGGCGATCAGCACCAGGCGCATCTGCCACGTCACGCGGACATTGTTCGTCAGCCAGGCGTAGCCCGCGTACATCCACCAGATCGGCACCAGCACCAGCAGCGCCCGAAGAAAATCCATCGGCCCGCCTGGCGTGCTCCACCAACTGTGTGACCTGCGTGATCACGAAGACGAAAACCAGATCGAAGAAGAGTTCGATCGAGGAAACGCCGGCGGGTTTTTCGTGCGTGGGGGCGGTCATGGTCGGTGAAGATTCGGCGGTTGGGGCACGCGGCCGCAAAAGGCGTAGGATTTGTCCGCGTTCAGGTAAACAAGGTATCAGTAGACCCTCAGGCTTGCTTGAACGGGGGTCAATCCACTCTTGAACGTATCTTCAGGGATGCACCAAGGGCACGCTTAAGTGCGAAACAACGCCTTTCACTCGACCTATCTTGCCGATCGCGTCGGCCGCGCGGCCATAATGCCAACCGGCGATATTGAAGCCGGCAGCTTCGCCTCCATCACACTCACCTACACAGCGGGCTATTTCGGCATCGACGACACCGGCTCGCTGAAGATCGTGCAGCGGTTCGCCTCCGACGCGGGCAGGCCGCAGTTCAACGACCCGAAGGGATGGAATTACGTCACCGCCGAAGCCTCGAACGGCGCGGTGCTTGAGCTGCGTTACGAGCAGAAGGGCAACATCCGGCCCTGGGATAGGACCCTCCTCATTCGCGTGCAGCGCGGCTTCCTGCGCGAAGGCGACACCATCACCGTGCGCCTGGGCGATACCCGGGGCGGTTCTCCTGGGCTGCGCATGCAGACGTTCCAGGAGCCCACTTTCGAGTTCAAGGTCCTGGTGGATGCGTTCGCCGCCTACAACTACGTGGAGTTGCCGGTGCAGCCGGTGGTTGCTATCGTCGCGGGTCCCCCGGTACTCTTCAAGGCTATCCTGCCAACCGTGCGCCGCGCAGGCCAGACGTTCTCGCTCGGCTTCAAAGGCGAGGACAAGTGGGGCAATCCGAGCCATCTCGTCGACGGCACATTTGCCCTCAGGGCGAGCATGCCGGTCGCGGGACTTCCGGCGAGCATCGAGGTGCGTCGCGGCGCGTTCGCGCATCGCATCGGCGGACTGTCGGTGAACGCGACTGGCGAGCTGCACGTCGAAGTGCTCGATGCTTCCGGGCACACCGTGTGCGTGTCAAATCCGTTGCGCATCGTCGCCGATTCGGCGCTGCTGCCGTACTGGGCGGACCTTCACGGCCAGTCCGAGGAGACCATCGGCACGAATTCGGCGCGCGAACTCATCGAGTTTGCGCGCGATCGCGCTTTCCTCGACGCCATGAGCCACCAGGGCAACGACTTCCAGATCACGACGCCGTTCTGGGAGGAGTTGAACCGCCTCACCGCAGAATACAATCGCGACGGAGGCTTCATCATCTTTCCGGGCTACGAATGGTCGGGAAACACGGGCCTGGGCGGTGACCGAAATGTGCTGTTCATGCGCGAAGGCCGTCAGATCCGCCGCTCGCACCACGCGCTGGTGGAAGACCTCTCCGATCTTGCGACCGACGCAAACAGCTCCGACGATCTGTTCCGCGCGTTGAAGGACGAGGATTGCGTCGTGTTCGCACACATCGGCGGCCGCTACGCCGACATCAAGATGAGCCACGATGCGCGCGTCGAGCGCAGCGTCGAAGTGCATTCCGACTGGGGCACCTTCGAATGGCTGATCGAGGACGCGCTCGAACAGGGCTATCGCGTCGGCATCGTGGCAAATTCCGACGGCCACAAGGGCCGCCATGGGGCAAGTCATCCCGGCGCGTCGCTGTTCGGTGCCTACGGCGGCCTGACGTGCCTGCTCGCCCCAGAACTCAGCCGCAAGGGATTGTTCGACGCGATGCGCCGACGCCACCATTACGCCACCACTGGCTGCCGCACGATCCTCGATACGCGCGTCGCCTTCGACGGTGACGCGGAGCTGTTCGACCAGGACCCGAACTTGGGCGCGACCGGGTCGCGCAGGGTGAGATCGGCCATGATGGGCGACATCCTGCGCACCGCCGATCGCGAGGTGAGCTTCGAGATCGACATCGTCGCCTCGGCGCCGATCGAGCGCGTCGAGATCCGCAACGGGCTCGAGGTGCTGGAAACGGTGCGCCCGTTCGAGGCAAGGCAGCTCGGCAGGCGCATCCGGCTCGTCTGGGAAGGCTCGGAATACCGCGGACGCGGGCGGCAGTCGGTCTGGGACGGCGGGGCGAAGCTTCGCGGCAACACGTTCGAGCGCGTGTCGCCGATCAACATGTGGAACCTCGACAAGAAAATCGAGCGCGTGGCTGCGGATGAGCTCAAGTGGACCGCCCTTACGACCGGCGGCTTCGGCGGCGCCGACATCGTCCTTGGCGATGCGAATTCCGGCATGCTCTCGATAGCCACCGCTCCGGTGAAAGCGGAAGTGCGGATTGCGGACATCGGGCGCGAGGACATCGTGCTCGGCTCGGGCGGCGGCATCCGGCGTCGGATGCGGCTGTACAGGCTTCCCGAGGAAAATACCGCCGCGCGGATGCAGCTGAGGCGCAGAATCCGGCTTCAGGACGCCCGCGACAACGCGCTCTACCTCTGCGTCACCCAGGAAGACGGGCACCTGATCTGGTCGAGCCCGACATACCTGTTTCGCTGATTCAAACCGGAGCAAGCCATGAAACGTCTCGCAGTACTCCTTGCCGCCTCCCTTATCACCAAGGGCGCCATCGCCCAGAGCTACCCTTTGAAACCGATTACGCTGGTCGTGCCGCTCGCCATCGGCAGCACCTCCGACATCCTGTCTCGGACGATCGGCGCGGAACTCGCCAAGCGCCTGGGTCAGCCCGTCATCGTGGACAACCGCCCCGGTGCGGGCGGCTTGAGCGCCCTGCAGCAGGTCGCGCGGGCGGCGCCCGACGGGTACACCATCGCCCTCATAACGAGCAGCACTCACGCGATCAACATCGGGCTTTACTCCAGGCCGGGTTACGACCCGGTCAAGGATTTCACGCCGATTACCGTGATTGGTGAAGTGTCCAATCTCATGATCGTGCACCCGAGCAATCCCGCGAGGACTGCGCAGGACGTGATCGCACAGGCAAAGGCGAAGCCCGGCGAGCTCACCTTTTCCTCCGGGGGCAATGGCACGAGCCACCATCTCTCGGGTATCCTGTTCGCCTCCATGACCGGCATCGACATGGTTCATGTCCCCTACAAAGGTGCGCCGCAGGGAATCACGGCGGTAATGTCAAAGGAAGTGACGATGGGCTTTTTCAATACGCCCACGGTCATTTCTCAGGTCCGCGATGGGCGCCTGAAAGCGCTCGCGGCGACGAGCAAGACCCGTACGCCGTTTTTTCCTGCCGTGCCGACGCTGGACGAATCGGGACTGAAGGGCTACGAGGTTACGGTCTGGTTCGGATACGCGGGCCCTGCCCGGCTGCCGGCTCCGGTCCTGGAGCGCCTCTACGGCGAAATGGCGAAGATCATGAAAGATCCGGCCGTGCGTGAAAAGCTGAGCAACCTGGGGTTCGAGCTGATGCCGCAGATGCCGCCCACCGAGTTCGGCAAACTGATCCAAAGAGACCTCGTGAAGTGGGTGCCCATCGTCAAAGCGTCCGGGGCGACGGTCGATTGAGCTAGCGCAGCATCAAAAGGACGAAAGCCCGAACATCAGCGCCGCGACGCCGAATAGCTGGCCTATTGAGTGTAGAGATTCAACACCCCATCCAACCCAACGTAGTCAAAACAGTAACTCGCCTTTTCCCGCACCACCGGCTTGGCGTGATACGCGATGGAAATGCCGGCCTCGGCCATCATCGCTAAATCGTTGGCGCCGTCGCCGATGGCGATGACCTGATCACGCGATAGCCGCAGTCCGTCGCGCAGCTCGCGCACTTTCGCGGCCTTGACTTGCGCGTCGACGATGCGGCCGAGCACTTTGCCGGTGAGTTTGCCGTTCTTCATTTCGAGGGTGTTCGACAGGGTGTAGTCGAGCGAGAGGCGTTCCTTGAGCCGCTCGGTGAAGTAGGTGAATCCGCTCGAGACGAGCAGGGTCTTGATGCCCAGCGAGCGCAGCCGCCCGAGCATGCGCTCGGCGCCGGGCGAGAGCTTCAGTCGTTCGTCGTAGACGCGCTCGAGCGCCGTTTCGTCCAGCCCTTCGAGCAGCGCGAGGCGCCGGCGCAGGCTTTCGTGGTATTCGATCTCGCCGCGCATGGCGCTCGCGGTGATCGCTGCGACCTGCGGCTTCACGCCCCGGATGTCGGCGATCTCGTCGATGCATTCGATGGTGATGAGGGTCGAGTCCATGTCCATCGCCACGAGGCCGAAGTCGGAGAGCTTGCGCGGCTGGGGCACGAAGGCGAAGTCGAGCTTGGCGTTGGCGCAGTAATCGGCGACGCCGTCCTCGGTCTTGTAATCGTGCAGGCGGAAGGCGTTGTTGCCGATGCCTTCGATGCGCGTGCTGCCGGAAAGCTTGGCGATTTCCTTGAGGTCGGGGGTTTCGACTTCCAGCCCCTGGATTACGAGGTAGCTCATGAGCGAATCGCGTGCATAGTACTACCGAGACTCCAGGCTTGACTTGATCAACGCACCGCTCCACGGGTAATCTCCGCTCGCGGGTCACAAGCGACGGAGGTGGACCGATGGACCAGTACAGCATGCTTGGATTCCTGGTGATCGTGGTCCTCTATGCGACGATCGGGCTTTTGGCGGCGGCCGGCGCCATCTCCATCACCCGGAAGATCGGCCCCAAGGCGGAACAGGTTCTCTACGGGCTTTTCCTCGTCATCATCGCCGCCGGCGTGGCGGGTGGAAAGGGTTGCCGTCGTTTTGTTTGCTCTGATAGGCCTGTTTGGCGTGCGCCTGCCGACCGCCCTGGTGATCGGTTATGCCCTGCACGGGGCGTGGGACCTGGTGCACGAGCTTCAGGCTCAGGGAGCCATCTCCACTTACTACCTGGGCCAGTTGACCGCGGTGCCGCTGGCCTATGGAGTTTTTTGCGCAGCCTTCGATGTTCGCATCGCGGCCTATGCGTTTAAGCGGCGCGACGAGTGGAACGTCGCGTGGGCGCCGCAGCTGCAGCAGGAGACTACGCCGCCTGCTTGATCGCCGCCGTCGCGAGCGCTTCCAGCACCTGACGGACAGCGAGGGCGCGCTCGGGGAGCTCGCTCGTGACGCGCTCGACGCGGAGCTTGGTCGGGCCGATGAGCTTCCAGCCGCGCTGTTTCTGCACGAGCTTCAGCACCGCGGCCGGGTCGAGCGGGGGATGCGGCACGAACTGCAGTTGGATGAATTCCGGAGCGGCGTCGACCCGCGCCACGCCGAGCGAGCGGCCGAGGATGCGCAGGCGGTGGCTCTCGATCAGCGCGCGCGCCGCGCCCGGCAGCTCGCCGAAGCGGTCGACCAGTTCTTCCTGCATCGCCTCGAGCTGCTCCGCGCTCACGCAGTTGGCGAAGCGCTTGTAGAGCACGAGACGCTCGTGCACGTCGGCGCAGTAGCTCGCCGGCAAGAGCGCCGGGAAATGCAGGTTGACCTCGGTCGTGACCGCGAAAGGCTGCGACAGGTCGGGCTCGCGGCCGGCCTTTAACGACCGCACCGCGTGGTCGAGCATGTCGGCGTAGAGGTTGAACCCCACCTCCTGCATCTCGCCCGACTGCGATTCGCCCAGCACCTCGCCCGCGCCGCGGATCTCGAGGTCGTGCATGGCGAGGTAGAAGCCCGAGCCCAGCTCCTCCATCATCTGGATCGCCTCGAGCCGCTTCTTCGCCGCGGGGGAAAGCGCGTCCTCGCCGGGAG
>VBDE01000028.1 GCA_005883665.1 Betaproteobacteria bacterium | reverse complement strand
GCAGGCTAGGGAGAGCTGGAGTCTGGGCATTCTTATTCTGAGATCTGCCCCGCTCGCTGCGCTCGCCGCCCTCTCCCGGGACGGGGTGAGGGAAAGACCTAGACCGTCACCGGATCGGTGTCGAGCGCCGGAAAGAGGCCGTGCTTCGCGCCTTCCTTGTAGTGCTGTCCAACCGGCAGCTCGATCGCGCAGGAGCGCACGCGCTGCGAAACCGGATCGAGTCCGGGCACGCTCTTGCCTTCGCGCGCCGCCTTGGCCGCCCGAAGCAGGCGGCTTCGCGTCCCGACGATTCCCTTGTCGGTCATGCACAGATGCTCCCTCGTGCGGTCCTGGATCGGGCCCATCGACTCCTGCAGCGACGCATCCTGCATCGCAATGCCCTCCACGCCGCTATAGGAGCGACCGTGCCGCTGCATCGCGCGGTCGAGCAGGTAGTCGTTCGACTTGTTGGCGAGCGGAACGAAAGTGCCGGGAACGTACTTCACGTGAATCCCCGCGCCGTCTTTCATGACTTTCACTTCGGACGCGCTCAGCGCCCGACCCGGGTGGTAATTGATGCTCCATGCCCAGCAGTGCTCGTCGTCGATCGGCACCCATGCGTGCGCTCCGATCGGGTGCCCCGCCCGCGGCGGAATGATCGTATGCCAAGGCATGATCCACGGCGTGATGCGCCAGTAGTACTTGCCATGGTCCGCATTGCGCCGCGCACCGATGAGAAGGCCCCCGTCGAAATCCACCACCTCGAACACGGGCATCCTGTCCTTGAGGTTGTATTCGTTGCCGCGGCTGCCTTTGAAGAGCGGGTCCGTTTCGAGCTCGCCCGAGTGCAGGAAGGACACGTGGCTGGAATCGATCCCGCCCTCGATCGCCTGGAGGTAGTTCGACTCCTGCAGGCGCTTGGAAACGAAACGCCGCTCGGGAGACACCCTCACCCATTCGAGCTCGGGCGGCGCGGGCTTCAGCTCAGGCGGGCCCATGTAGATCCACACTACGTCGCCGCGCTCGATCGCCGGATAGGATTTCAGCTTGATACCCTGGCGCACGCGCGACTCCTCGGGCTCCGAGGGCAGGTCCACGCACTGGCCGTTCACGTCGTATTTCCAGCCGTGGTAGGGGCAGCGAAGGCCGCACTCTTCGTTCCTGCCGAACCACAGCGACACGCTGCGATGCGCGCAGAATTCGTCGATCACGCCGATGCGTCCCTCGCTGTCGCGGAAGGCCACGAGCTTCTCGCCCATGATCTGCACGCGCACGGGTGCGCAGTCCGGTTCCGCGATCTCCCAGCTGTGCAGCGCGGGGATCCAGTAACGCCGGAAAAGATCTCCCATCAAAGTGCCGCGATCGGTGCGCGTCAACTGGTCGTTTTGTTCCCGGGTCAGCATGGTTGGGTCCTCAAGTCGAATGCATCAATCAGTCCGCGGTGGCGCCGGAAGCGCGCACGATCGGGCTCCAGCGCTTCAGCTCGGCGGCCACGAACGCCGCGAACTGCCTCGGGTCGAGATCGCCGGGCTCGATCCCTTCGGGGCGCAGCCGCTCGCGCACATCGGGGGCCTGCAGCGCCCGCCGCACCTCGGCATTGAGCCGGCTCACGATCTCCGGGGCGATGCCCGCCGGGCCCGAGAGCGAGAACCAGATGGACGCGGTCAGCTCCGGGTAGCCGAGCTCCCCGAAGGTCGGTACCTCCGGAAATTCGGGAACGCGCTTCGCCGCGCTCACTGCGAGCGCGCGCGCGCGGCCCGCCTTGATCTGCGTCGCCGCGGTGGTGAGCGTCGTGGAGGTCACGGGCACGTGGCCCGCGATCAGATCGGCGACCGCGAGGCTCGCACCCTTGTAGGGGACGTGGGTCATCTCGATTCCGGCGACCTGTTTCAACTGCTCCGCGATCAGATGCCCTTGCGTGCCGTTGCCCGGGGAACCGTAAGCGAGCTTGCCGGGTTCCTTCCTCGCATAGGCGATGAATTGCTTCAGGTCCTGCGTCGGCAGCGCCGGGTTCACGACCAGCACGCCGGGCGGACCGCCGAAAAGCGCGATGTGGGTGAAGTCGCGCAGCGGGTCGAAGGGGAAGCTCTTCGAAAGCGCGGGCGCAATGCAATGCGTGGCGACACCCGAGACGACCAGCGTATACCCGTCGGGCGCGGCCTTCGCCACCATGTCCGAGCCGATCGCGCCGCCTGCTCCCGCGCGGTTCTCGATGATGAAGTTCTCCTTGAAGCTTTCGGTGAGCCTTTGCGCCACCAGGCGCCCCAGAGTGTCGGCGGTTCCGCCCGGTGCGAAAGGAACGACGATGCGCACTGTCTTGGCGGGCCAGCTTTGCGCGAGGGCATCCGGGCCCCCGAGCAGCAGGGCGACGAGCACCGCGGCACTCGGACCGATGCGCCATGCGGGTTGCGAAAGGGATGCATCCATCGGCGTCATTTTACCCGAGCATCGCGCTAAAATAGCCGTGCGTCCGCTCGAGGCTCTATGTGCCACATATAGGAACGGAAATCCCATGGAAATGACCGGCGAGCAACTGATCCCCGTACCGCAAGCGGAAGTGTGGCGAGCGCTGAACGACCCGGAAGTCTTGAAGGCATGCATACCGGGCTGCGAGACGATCGAGAAAGTCTCCGACAACGAGTACCGCATCCTGATCACCGCGGCAGTCGGGCCGGTGAAGGCAAAATTCACCGGGAAGCTCCTGCTCTCCGAACTCAAGCCGCCGAATTCCTATTCGCTTTCTTTCGAGGGTTCGGGCGGCGCGGCGGGATTCGGTAAAGGCGGCGCGCAGGTGTCGCTCAAGGCCGAAGGCGCGGCCACGCGCCTGACCTACTCTGCCAAGGCGAGCGTCGGCGGCAAGCTCGCCCAAGTGGGTTCGCGCCTGATCGACGGGGTCGCGAGGAAAATGGCGGACGACTTCTTCACCGCGTTCAACGAGAAGCTCACTGGGGCTGCGCCCAAGGCGGCCGGAGCGGCGGCGCCTGCGACCGGCAAGCGACGGATCCACCCGGCCTGGTGGGTAGCCGGTGCGCTGCTCCTGGTGTTTCTGGTCTACCTCGCGCTCCAGCCCGCGCACTGACAAGAAAACCGGGGACAGACCACGGTTTGCGGGGACGACGGTTTGCGGGAACGAACCGTGCAGCAAACCGTGGTCTGTCCCCGGTTTTATCCGTTCACCGTCACCTGCGCACTCGCGTATCCCGAGGCGTTCTCCTGATCGACCCAGCGGCACTCGATGTCGCCCGAACGCTCGGCGCGCACGAAGAATCTCAGGTAAGGGTTGGCCGCTATTCCGGCACCCATCGAAGCGCGGAAGACCTCGACCCCGCCGTAGCGGCACTCGAAGCGGTGAATGACGTTGCGCGGCGTCGGGCGGCCCAGCGAATCGTAGCGGAACCCGGTTTCCATCGGGTGCTGGATGACGATGCGCACCTCGACGGGGTCGCCGCGCCGGGCTTCGCGCTGAACCTCGATTCGCGCCGTCATCGTGCTCAGCCCCCGTCCAGGCAGGCGGATTCGTTGACCACGATGTCCGCGGCGTCGAACCAGAAGCTGCCGTCGGAGAGCTGCGCGAGAGCCGTCACCCGCTGGGTGCCGTTCAGTCGGACGCGCGATTCGACCTCGGCTCGACCCATGTGCGGACCGAGAAAAAAGCTCGCCATGAGCGGAACCGGGTTTTTCTCCGAAACGAGGTCGATGCGGCGAACGTAGTCCGCCTCGCTCATGGGGCTGTCGACTCGCACGGTCATCGGCACCGAATGTCCGTTCTCGCCGATCGAAGGCAGCTCGAGACGCACGCGGCCCCTGCGCATTGCGGCGCCCTTCAGGATCGATTGCAGCGCTCCCTGCGACGTGTTGATCGTTCGCGCGTCGACACCCGGCGCCGGATTCGTGGTCGGCTGCGCGTGCACTCGCCGCGGCAGCGCAAGCATCGCAACGAGCGCCGCGAGAGAGCGCCGGCGCATGCCGCGCTCGGTCAAGGGCGCCATGTGCGCACGCGCGTTGAGGGAATCCGCGACGCGCGCCTACCCCAGCAGGGGCAGCTTGCGGATGCGCTTGCCCGTGGCGGCGAAGATCGCGTTCGCCACTGCCGGCGCGATCGGCGGCGTACCCGGCTCGCCGATTCCACCGGGGGCTTCCTTGCTCGGCACGATGTGCACCTCGACCTTCGGCATTTCGCTCATGCGCAGCATCCGGTAGTCGTGGAAGTTCGACTGCTCCACGCGTCCGTCCTTGAACGTGATCTTGCCGTAGAGGGCCGCGGTGAGGCCGTACGCGACGGCGCTCTCGATCTGGCGCCTGACGATATCGGGGTTTACCGTCATGCCGCAGTCCACCGCGGCGACCACGCGGTGCACCTTTGGCGTGCCGTCCGGGCCCACCGAGACCTCCGCGACCTGCGCGCACCAGCTGCCGAAGGAAAACACTACGGCGATGCCGCGGTGAACGCCGGCGGGCAGCGGCTTACCCCAGCCCGCTTTTTCCGCGGCGAGCTCGAGCGCGCCTCGGCAGCGCGGCTGCTTGCCGAGGAGCGAGCGCCGGAACTCGTACGGATCCTTGCCCGCCGCGTGCGCGAGCTCGTCGATGAAGCTTTCCAGAAAGAAACTGTTCTGCGAGTGCCCGACCGAGCGCCAGAACCAGACCTGGAGGCCGCCCGGCTCCTGGCGCGAATACTCGATATGCAGGTTGGGAATGTCGTAAGGACAGTCGCGAATGCCCTCGACGCCGAATTCGTCCACCCCGTCGGGCGGCAGCTTCATGAAGTGCGAGCCTTCCATGATCGAGGGCGAAGCGACGCTAGCAGTGAAGAGCGTCGCGCGTCCGCTCTCGTCCACGCCGCCCGTCATCCGCGTCACCGAGGCCGGGCGGTAGAAGTAGCCGCGCGTATCGTCCTCGCGGCTGTAGACGAGCTTCACCGGCTTGCCGGCGATCTTCGAGAGCACCGTCGCGCCGATGATCGGATCGGGCGCGAAGCGGCGGCCGAATCCGCCCCCGAGGTACATGGTGTTGACCTTCACCTTGCCGGGGACGACTCCCGCGACCTGGGCGAGGATGCCCTGCGCCGGACCCTGGGACTGCGTGCCGGCCCAGATCTCGACTTCCCCTTCGCGCACCCAGGCGGTGCAATTGAGCGGCTCCATGCACGAATGCGAGAGATACGGCGCCTCGTATTCGGCCTCGATTTTTTTCGCAGGCGTCGCGGCCTTGGCGTCGCCTTCGTTGCGGCCTACCGCGCCGCCCGCAGCAGCGCCGGCGGAGAGGGTTTTCGAGATGCCTTCGGATGACAGCGAAGCGTTCGCCCCATGGTCCCACTGGATCTCGAGGGCGTCGCGGCCCAGCTTCGCCGCCCAGTAGCCGTCGGCGAGCACTGCCACGCCGCTCGGAATCTGCAGCACCTGGCGCACGCCGGGAACGGCCTTCGCCTTCGCGTCATTGACGGAGGCGACTTTGCCGCCCGGCACGGGCGGATAAGCGATCACCGCGGTGAGCATGCCGGGAAGATAGACGTCCATCCCGAACTTGGCCCTGCCGGTCGATTTGGCGGCGCTGTCCAGGCGCTTGGTTCCGCTCTTGCCGAGCAGCGTGAACTGGCTCGGGTCCTTGAGCTTGACCTCCGCGGGGGGTTTTAGTTGCGCCGCTTTTTCGGCGAGCTGGCCATAGGAAAGCTTCCTGCCGCTCTTGTGGATCACCACGCCCCGCTCGGTGCGACAGTCGGCGGCGTCGGCTTTCCAGGTTTGGGCTGCGGCGGCGATCAGCATCGCTCGCGCCGTGGCGCCCGCCTTGCGCATCGGCTCCCAGTGCCCGCGCACCGAGGTCGATCCGCCGGTCGCCTGCATGCCGAAGATCGGATTGGCGAACGCCTGATCGACGCCCGCCTGCTCGACCCGCACCCGCGACCAGTCGGCATCCAGTTCTTCGGCGACCAGCATGGGGATTGCGGTGTGCACGCCCTGGCCCATCTCGGAGAGGCCGCACACGACGGTGATCTCGTTGTTCGGCGCAATGCGCAGATAGGCGCTCATCCGAGCTTCCTTCCCGGCGCCTTGAGCGAGCCGGGTCGCGCCCGGCAAGGTGAAGCCGATGACGAGGCCCCCGCCGGCCATCGCGGAAGTCTTGAGAAACTCGCGGCGCGAGATATTCATTTGTTCGGCGCCCATGATCATGCTCCCTTCACGTTCGCGGCCGCATCCTTGATAGCGGCGCGAATCTGGTTGTAGGTCCCGCAGCGGCAGACGTTGCCGCTCATCGCTTCGTCGATATCGGCGTCGGTCGGCGCGCGGTTCCTGGCGAGCAGCGCGCTCGCGCTCATAATCTGGCCCGACTGGCAGTAGCCGCACTGCGGCACGTCGTTCATGATCCACGCCGCCTGCACCGCCTTGCCGGCTCGCGTGGCTCCGATCCCTTCGATAGTGGTCACCTTCTTACCCGCCGCCGCGGATACCGGCATCGAGCAGGAGCGCACGGGCTGTCCGTCGAGGTGCACCGTGCAGGCGCCGCACTGCGCGATTCCGCAGCCGAATTTGGTGCCGGTCAGGTGCAGCGAGTCGCGCAGCACCCACAAGAGAGGCGTGTCGGGCGCGGCATCGACCTCGCGGGCCTTGCCGTTGACAACGAGGGAAACCATGGAAAACTCCTTCTGGATTTCGATGAGATTTGCCGCTGAATCTTATTCCGGCGGACCTTGGAAGTCCACCGGGCCGTTGCGACCTGAGTGCTTCGAAGGCCACACGGCGCGAACTGTGGGTTGCGGTCAGGAACCCTTTGCCAAGAGGCGCAACTCTGGGCGAGAATGCGCAGCGGGCGCGAGGAGACTGGGCTGCGCCGCCCTGGGGAACGATGCGGCATCCATATAACGACAGCCTCCCGGCCGCGACGCCGTCAGCTTACAGCAAGGGGAGGAGTTCCAAGTGAAATTCCTGCTCTCTGTTTCTCGCCTCATCGATGCGATTAACGAGCGCATCGGGCACATCGTCTACTGGCTGGTTCTCATCATGGTGCTGGTGAGCGCCGGCAACGCCACGTCCCGCTACGTTTTCTCGATTGCCTCCAACGCGTGGCTCGAGCTGCAGTGGTATCTGTTCGCCGCGGTCTTCCTGCTCTGCTCCGGATACACGCTACGGCACAACGAGCATATCCGGATCGACGTGATCGCCGGCAACCTGTCGCGCCGCGCGCAGATGTGGATCGACGTCTTCGGCACGCTGTTCTTCCTGCTGCCGATGGCGATCTTTGTCACGTGGCTCTCCTGGCCGATATTCATGAACGCCTGGAACAGCAACGAGATTTCCGGCAGCGCGGGCGGCCTGATCCGGTGGCCGGCGCGGCTTCTGGTTCCGGTCGGCTTCTTCCTGCTGTCGCTGCAGGGCCTCTCCGAACTGATCAAGCGCATCGCCTTCCTGAAGGGCCTGATTCCGGATCCGCTGGAAAAGCACGAGGTCCCGCTGGAACTGGCCATTGCGCGCGACGAAGCCGCAAAATGACGCAGTTTCTCATCGCCAACATGGCGCCGCTGATGTTCGCCGCGCTCGTGGTGTTCCTGTTGTTCGGCTACCCGGTTTCGTTCGCGCTGGCGGCGATCGGCCTGTCGTTCGGCTTTCTCGGGATCGAGCTGGGCTTGCTCACGCCGGCGCTCTTCGGGGCGCTGCCCGAGCGCATTTTCGGCATCATGTCGAACGACACGCTGCTCGCGGTCCCGTTCTTCACTTTCATGGGGCTGATCCTCGAGCGCAGCGGCATGGCCGAGGATCTGCTCAACACCATCGGGCAGCTCTTCGGTCCGATTCGAGGAGGGCTGGCCTACGCCGTGATCTTCGTCGGCGCGCTGCTCGCGGCGACCACGGGCGTCGTGGCCGCCTCGGTTATCTCGATGGGACTCATCTCGCTCCCCATCATGCTCCGCTACGGGTACGACCGGCGCCTGGCGAGCGGCGTCATCGCCGCCTCCGGGACGCTGGCGCAGATCATTCCGCCCTCGCTCGTGCTCATCGTGCTCGCCGACCAGCTCGGGAAATCCGTCGGCGACATGTACGCGGGCGCGATCTTTCCCGGCCTCGTGCTCACGGCCCTGTATGCGATTTACGTGTTCGGTGTCACGATGC
>VBDE01000027.1 GCA_005883665.1 Betaproteobacteria bacterium | reverse complement strand
TGAGTTATGATTTCACTTTCAAAACGAAGGAACCATCATGTTTTTACGTTCGGCTAGCCTCCTTGCCGCGCTGTCTCTGTGCGTTTCGACGCCTGTCTGGGCGCAGGCAGCCGCGCAGAAGGCCGCTCCTCTCAAACCGGTGACCGTCAACGGCAAACCCATTCCCAAGTCCCGTCTGGACTTCATCGCCAAACAGCGCGCAAACCAGGGTCAGCCCGACAATGAGCAGGCGCGCAAGGCGATTCTCGACAACCTCATCACGCAGGAAGTGGTCGCACAAGAAGCGGACCGCAGAGGTTTCGCAAAAACGTCCGACGTGCGCACACAGCTGGACTTGCTGCGCCAGCAAGTGCTCGTTCAGGCGATCGTCCAGGACCACTTGAAGGCGCATCCCATCAAGGACGAGGAGATGCTCGCGGAGTACAACAAGGCCAAGGCATCGCGCGGCGACAAGGAATACAAGGCCCGCCACATCCTGGTCGACAAGGACTCCGAGGCCAATGAAATCATCGCGCAGCTGAAGAAAGGGACGAAGTTCGAGGACCTCGCCAAGCAATCCAAGGACCCGGGGTCGAAAGACAGAGGCGGCGATCTCGACTGGAATACCCCGTCCACCTTCGTCAAGCCTTTCGCCGATGCGCTTTCAAAGCTGGAGAAGGGGAAATACACCGAAACGCCGGTACAGACCCAGTTCGGCTGGCACGTCATCCAGCTCGATGACGTCCGTTCCATGCAATTTCCCGCCTTCGACACCGTCAAGCAGCAGCTGCTCTCGCGGATGCAGGAGCAGGAAGTGCAGAAGTTCGTCGGCGAGCTGCGCTCGAAGGCGAAGATCCAATAAACCGGGCGCCCGTTCGGGCGCCGGCTCTTGCTATCGCTCACCCAGTAGCAGCCGCCTGAGCGTGCGCAGGTCATTGAGGAGCCGCTGGCTGGTGTCGATGTGCCGGGTAAGCTGTTCCAGCTTGTAAGTCACGAGGTGCAGGGCTTCAAGCCTGCGTTCCGCACGTTCTGAGTTGGCGCGCACGAACTCCTTCTGAATGTCACTCTTCGTCGTCTGAATCGTCTCGCGCAGTAGACCGATATACTCGAGAGTTCCTTCGATGCTGTCGAACGGCGTGCGTTGCTGGGCCATGAGTGTTAGGAGATTCAATCCGCCCGTCGCCGGCGTCTTGTGCCGATGCAATGCTGGAGTGTTGGCAAATCATGCACTCGCCGGGCAAGCAGGGTCAAGCAGGAGTCCGTCAAAAGTCACCCCGCCCACTTCCGCGCGTTGCGGAACATGCGCATCCAGGGGCTGTCTTCGCCCCAGCCTTGCGGGTGCCAAGACTGCTGCACCGTGCGAAATCCCCGCTCGGGATGGGGCATCAATACCGTGAAACGGCCGTCCGCGGTGGTAAGCCCGGTAATACCTCCGGGCGAGCCGTTGGGATTCAACGGGTAGACTTCGGTCGGGACTCCGCGATTGTCCACGAAGCGCAACGCGACGATCGCCTTTCCTTCAGTTGAATCAAAAACCACCCGTCCCTCGCCGTGCGCGGTGGCGATCGCCATGCGGCTGCCGGCCATCCCTGAAAAAAAGATCGACGGATTCTCCATGACCTCCACCATGACGAAGCGCCCTTCGAATTGCTCGGACCGGTTTTTGGCGAAGCGCGGCCAGTGCTCGGCCCCGGGGATCAGTTCCCTCAACTGGCTCATCATCTGGCAGCCGTTGCACGCACCCAGAGCAAAAGTGTCGCTGCGCGCGAAAAACGCGCTGAACTGATCGCGGGCGCGCTCGTTGAACAGGATGGCCTTGGCCCAGCCCGCGCCCGCCCCGAGCACGTCGCCATAGGAAAATCCGCCGCCTGCGGCGAAGCCGTTGAATCCGGCG
Source organism: Betaproteobacteria bacterium (assembly GCA_005883665.1). Taxonomy (GTDB): domain Bacteria; phylum Pseudomonadota; class Gammaproteobacteria; order Burkholderiales; family SG8-39; genus VBDM01. The sequence continues at coordinate 3,069 of VBDE01000027.1, read as the reverse complement.
AGCGACACCCGGCCTGCGGCGATGTCGCTCATGTGAACGTCGTGCGCGTCGAATCCGGCCCGATCGAAGGCGGCAGCCATTTCGACCTGCCCGTTGACTCCCTGCTCGCGCAGGATCGCGACCTTCGGCCTCACTCCTTTTGCGATGAAGGGCGCGGCGACGTCGCCGGCGGGATCGAACGTCAGCACGGCCGTCAGGCCCGGATCTTCCCGATCGAGAATTCGATCGAACTCCTCCTTGGCGCAATCGGGTTCGTCGCGCAGTCGCTGCATACGGAAGGTCACTTCGGACCATGAGCGCTCCAGCTCCACGCGCGGCGCGGCGAACACCGGCTTGGCGTTGCGCACGAAACGCAGCTCGTCGCGCGGATTCGGGCTACCGATGACGTGGGCAGGCAATCCCTCGAGACGCTCGAGCACCTTGCCGCGGTCGGAGGTCCGGATCTGGATCACGGCCCCGAGCTCCTCCGCAAACAGCGCAGCGAGCACGCGTTCGAAGTCGCGGCCGAGCATCAGGTCGGGCCGGCGCTCGTTGCCGTCCACGTCGTGAGCGGCTTCGTCATAGGCGAGCATGTCCAGGTTCACGGTCACGCCGACATGGGCCGCGAAGGCCATCTCGCACACGGTCGCGAACAAGCCGCCGTCGGATCGGTCGTGATAGGCGAGAATCAGGCCCTCTCGGCTCAACGCTTGTATTGCAGCGAAAAAGTCCGCGAGCAGTTTCGGCTCATCCAGATCGGGCGCCTGGTCGCCGCACTGGCTGAACACCTGCGCGAGAATCGAACCGCCCAGACGGTTGCGTCCGCGCCCGAGATCCAGAAGAACCAATTCCGTCTCACCGGAATCGGTTCTCAACTGCGGGGTCAGCGTCCGGCGCACGTCCCCGCAGGGGGCAAATGCCGACACGATCAAAGACAAGGGAGCGATCACCTCTCTCGCCTTCCCGCCTTCTTCCCAGGCGGTGCGCATCGAAAGGGAATCCTTGCCCACCGGAATGCTGATTCCGAGCGCAGGGCACAGACCGAGGGCCACCGCGCGCACGGTATCGAACAAGGCCGCGTCTTCGGCCTCGTGGCCCGCGGCAGCCATCCAGTTTGCCGAGAGTTTGACTCGATTCAGCTCACCGACCGGAGCCGCCGCCAGATTCGTGAGAGCCTCGCCCACCGACATGCGGCCCGAGGCTTCGGGATTCATGATCGCGAGCGGCGAGCGCTCCCCCATCGCGAACGCTTCTCCGCTGGTCTCCTTGAAACCCATCAAGCTTACCGCGCAGTCGGCGACCGGCACCTGCCACGGCCCGACCAAAGGATCGCGCGCGCACAGGCCACCCACTGTCCGGTCGCCTATGCTCACCAGAAAAGTCTTCCGCGCGACTGTGGGATGCCGCAGCACCCGATGGCATGCATCGGCTAGCGCCACGTCCTGAAGGGCGAGGGGGGCCGGGTGCGGCCGGCGGCGCCGAACCTCGCGCGTCATGCGCGGTGGCTTGCCGAGGAGCACGGACAACTCCATTTCGACCGGCTGGTTCCGGAACTGCGAGTCCTCGACGACCAGGCCTCCGTTATCGGTCACAACGCCGACGACGGCAGCCGGGCAGCGCTCGCGTTCACAGATCGACTGGAACTCCCCGATGCGCTCCGCGGCGACGGCAAGCACGAAACGCTCCTGGGCTTCGTTGCACCACAGCTCGCGCGGCGTCATGCCGGGCTCTTCGTTGGGCACGGCGCGCAGGTCGATCCTGGCACCCCGCCCGGCGATGTGGACAAGCTCCGGAAGGGCGTTCGAGAGCCCGCCCGCACCGACATCGTGAATGGAAAGCACTGGATTGCGCTCGCCGAGCTGCCAGCAGCGGTCGATGACTTCTTGAGCGCGCCTCTGCATCTCGGCGTTGCCGCGCTGCACCGATTCGAAGTCCAGGTTCTCGGGATTGGCCCCCGTGTCCATGCTCGATGCGGCGCCCCCGCCCATCCCGATCAGCATTCCCGGACCGCCCAGGTGCACCAGCAGAGCCGCCGGTGCCACCGGGCTTTTGTGAGCGTGCGCCGCGTTGATATTTCCGATACCGCCCGCGATCATGATCGGTTTGTGGTAGCCGCGGACGACTCCGTCCGCTTCCATCTCGAAGGCGCGGAAGTAGCCGGCGAGATTGGGGCGGCCGAATTCGTTGTTGAACGAGGCCGCGCCTGTCGGCCCCTCGAGCATGATCTGCACGGCCGAGGCGACGCGGTCGGGTCTTCCGGGGGTCTTTTCCCACGCTTGCTCGAAATCCGGGATGCGCAGATGCGACACCGAGAAACCGCACAATCCCGCCTTGGGTTTCGCGCCCCGGCCGGTCGCCGCTTCATCGCGGATCTCGCCGCCCGAGCCGGTCGCCGCCCCAGGAAAAGGCGAGATCGCCGTGGGGTGGTTATGCGTTTCGCACTTCATCACCGTATGCGTGAGCTCGTCCCGGTACCCGTAGCGTCCCCCGGATCCCGGATAGAAGCGGGCGATCGACCGTCCTTCCATCACCGCGGCGTTGTCGGCGTAGGCGACCACCGTCCCAGCGGGATTGCGCGCGTGCGTGGTTTTGACCATGCCGAAGAGAGTTTCCTCCTGCGAAACCCCATCGATGATCCATGAGGCATTGAAGATCTTGTGGCGGCAATGCTCCGAGTTCGCCTGCGCGAACATGGTCAGTTCCACATCGGTCGGATCGCGACCGATCGAGCGATAGTGCGCGAGCAGATAGTCGATTTCGTCGGACGCGAGAGCAAGTCCCAAGGCCATATTGACGTCTTCCAGCGCCGCGCGCCCGCCCGCCAGCACCTTCACGACCGCGAACGGCTTCGGATCGTAATGGCGGAACAACGCCTCCACCTCATCGAGCGAGCCGAGCACCGTCTCGGTCATGCGGTCGTGAATGAGTTCCAGGATCTGATGGCCGTCGAACGCGGGTTCGCCGGAAAAAATCCACGCCGTTCCCCGCTCGATGCGGCGTACTGCCTCGAGACCGCATCGGCGCGCGATATCGGTCGCCTTGGAGGACCAAGGCGAGATGGTGCCCAAACGCGGCACGCTGAGCAGCATG
>VBDE01000067.1:8955-14697 GCA_005883665.1 Betaproteobacteria bacterium | reverse complement strand
TTTGAACTCGGTCCCCGACGTGGACGGAGCGATCCGCACCGAAGCGCTCGCGGTCACCTACTACGATGAATACTACCCGTCGCTCGCGGTCATGATGGTCGCAAGAAGCCTCAATCTGACTGCCAAGGACATCAAGATCCGTCCTGGTGAAGCGCTGCAGATCGGCAATTTCCGGGTGAGCGCGGATCCGACGATGCAGATGTTCACGTATTTCTACAAGGACCGGGACGGCAGGTCGGCCATTCAGGAGGACTCGTTCTACGACGTGGCGAGCGGCAAGATCCCGCTGGAAAAGTACCGCGACAAAATCGTGCTGATCGGACCGACCGCCGCCGGGGTCGGCAGCATATTCGTGACGCCGGTGAGTCCGGCCATGCCGGCCGTCGAGCTTCAGGCGCATACGGTCTCGTCGCTCTTGCAGGGGCATTTTTTCGTCGCGCCTACCTGGGGCTGGGTCGTCGAGAGGGCGGTTTATCTCCTGGTGGCGGTCTATCTGATCGCGATGCTGCCGCGACTTTCCGCCGGCCTCGGTGCCGTGGTCAGCGCCGGCATCGTTGCGGTTCTGGTCGCCACGCATTTCGTACTCATGACCGGCCAGGGCATATGGCTGCAATTCATGCTGCCGCTCGCCCTGCTGGTCATCGGTCACGTGTTGCTCGTGACAAAGCGCTTCGTCGTCACCGAGCGCGGGAAGGAGGTATCCGACGCGCAGTCGGCAGCTAACGCACGCATGCTCGGCCTCGCGTTCCAAGGGCAGGGCCAGCTCGACATGGCTTTCGATTACTTCCGCAAGGTGCCGTTGGACGACACCCTCATGGATAACCTCTACAACCTTGCGCTCGACTTCGAGCGCAAGCGCCAGTTCAACAAGGCCGAAGCCGCATTCAGCTACATGGCCGACTACAACCCGAAGTTCCGCGATCTCCAAGCGAGGTTGTCGCGCGCCAGGCAGATGTCGGAAACCCTCATTCTGGGTGGCGCGCAGACTCACCCCGGCGGGACCCTTGCGCTCGGAGGAGGCGCCGAGAAGCCGATGCTCGGCCGCTATCGAGTGGAGAAGGAGCTCGGCAAGGGCGCCATGGGCGTCGTGTATCTCGGCAAAGATCCGAAAATCGGACGCGTCGTGGCGATCAAGACCATGGCGCTCTCCGAGCAATTCGAGGCGGACGAGCTCGCCGAGGTGAAGGAGCGGTTCTTCCGCGAAGCCGAGACCGCAGGGCGTCTGAGCCACCCGAACATCGTGACCATCTTCGACGCGGGCGAAGAGCACGATCTGTGCTACATCGCGATGGAACTGCTGAAGGGCCAAGATCTGGCGCCGTTCACCAAAGTTGGCAGCACCCTCTCGACCGACAAGGTCGTCTCGATCGTAGCGAGGGTGGCCGACGCGCTCGGCTACGCGCACAGGCAGAACGTGGTGCACAGGGATGTGAAGCCCGCGAACGTCATGTACGAGCCTGATAGCGACACCGTCAAGGTGACCGATTTCGGAATTGCCCGCATCACGGATTCGTCCAAGACCAAAACCGGAATGGTGCTCGGTACGCCGTCCTATATGTCGCCGGAACAGCTCCAGGGGCAGAAGATCGACGGGCGCAGCGATTTGTTCTCGCTGGCGGTAAGCCTGTATCAGCTTATTTGCGGCAAACTACCGTTCGAGGGAGATTCGATGGCGCAACTCATGTACAGGATCGCCAATGAACATGCGCCGGATATCCTGCTATACCACCCGTCCCTGCCGCCGGCCCTGGTCGCCTTCCTGGACAAGGCAATGTCCAAGGACGCGGGCGAGCGTTACCAGACGGGCGAGGAATTCGCGAGCACACTGCGAGGTACTGTGGGGGGTCCTTCGGCTGCGGCGATCGGCGCCGGGGTCGACATCAGCCTGTGAGCTTCGTTGAAGCATCATGACTTTGTCGGGAGCGCTTGAAGTTGCGAGCTGTACCGATCCCGGAATGGTCAGGTCCCATAACGAGGACTCGATCGCGTCGGATGGGGATCAGGGCCTCGTCGTGCTGGCCGACGGCATGGGGGGATATAACGCGGGAGAGGTGGCAAGCGGCATGGCCACCACGGTGATCATTACCGAGCTGCAGCATTTGTTGGTGAAGAGACTCCCGTACGAGATTGACGCGCACAGCGGCCAGCTCGTCGCACATCAGATGTTGCACGAACAGATCGCCAAAGCGAACACGTCGATCTACCAGGCCGCGCAGAGTCAGCCTCAGTATGCCGGCATGGGGACGACCCTGGTCGTGGCCCTGTTCTACGACAACAAGATGACCGTCGCGCACATCGGGGATTCGCGGCTGTACCGGCTGCGCGGCGGTGAGCTCCGGCAGGTGACCAAGGACCATTCACTTCTCCAAGAGCAGATCGACAGCGGCGTGATCACGCCGCAGCAGGCCCGGCAGTCGCAGAACAAGAACCTGGTTACGCGCGCGCTCGGTATCGATCCAATCGTGGAAGCTGAGATCCACGACTACGACACGAAGCCGGAAGACATTTATCTGCTCTGCTCGGACGGCCTTTGTGATATGGTGAGCGACGACGATATCGGCCTGGCGCTGCAGACGCTCAGCTCCAATCTGAAACTGTGTGCGCAGCACCTGGTGCAAACGGCCAATGACAACGGGGGCCGAGACAATATTTCGGTGATACTGGTCCGGGTGTTGCGTGACTACCCCGCGCCGCGCAGCATCGTGGGCAAGATGATGAGCTGGTTCAAATAGTTTGAGCAGAGGGATACTGCTATGGCGAAGCTGATACTCAGTATGGACAACCTGGTCCTCAAGGAAATTGCTCTGACCAAGGAACGTACCACCATCGGCCGCAAGCCGCATAACGACATCCAGATCGACAATCTGGCAGTAAGCGGGGAACATGCTGTCATCGTCACCATCCTGCAGGACTCCTTTCTCGAGGATCTCGGCAGCACCAACGGCACCGTGGTCAACGGCCAGCCGATCAAAAAGCACTTCCTGCAGAACAGCGACATCATCGAGCTTGGCAAATACAAACTGAAGTACGTGAACGAAGCCGTGACGGGACAGGCCAAGGCGGCGGACTTCGAAAAAACCATGGTGCTTCGCCCCGGTCCGGTGAGGGCTGCTGCTCCCCCGCCTGCCCCCCCAGCCGCCGCTGTGCCTCCTGTGGCGGCCCCCGTGGTGGCGGCTGCTGCTGCTGCGGCGGCGGGCGCAAAAAATTTCAGTGACACCGTCGCGGGTCAAAGTGCAACGGCCCCGCCCGTTGCGCCACCCAAGCCGGCGCCTGCGCCTCAAAAAAACGCCGCGCTGCAGCTTCTCTCGGGTGCGAACGCCGGCAAGGAGCTCGATCTCACCAAGCCGCTCACGACGCTCGGCAAACCCGGCGTCCAGGTGGCCGTCATCACGCGTCGGCCTCAGGGCTTTTTCATCACCCACGTAGAGGGCGCAAGCTTTCCGGTCGTAAACGGCAAGACCCTAGACGCACAGGCGCACTCTTTGAATGACCATGACGTGATCGAACTTGCCGGGGTCAAGATGGAATTCTTCCTGAAGACCTGAGCCTCGGGTCTTCAGAGGCCGGCCCGGGGGAGGAAGACTGAAGCAGCACATCGTCCGGATCGCGCTCGGCCTGCTGGTAGTGCTGGTGTTCGTGGGCCACGCTGCAACGTTCTACAAGATCGGCTTCATTACCCGGCTCGAATACATCATCTACGACTACCGGCTGCGGTTGACCATGCCGGGCACGGTCGACGATCGGGTGGTCATACTGGACATCGACGAACGCAGCCTCGGCCCTCGCGCGCTCGGTCGCTGGCCTTGGAGCCGCGACAAGATAGTCGGGTTGCTGCAAAAGCTCTTCGACAAGTACGGTGTGGTGCTCATCGGGTTCGACGTCGTGTTTGCCGAGCCCGACGAGAGCTCCGGCCTGCCGGTGCTCGAGAAGCTGGCCAAGACCCGGCTGAAGGACGTCGGGCCGTTCCAGTCGGCGCTGAAGGAGTTGCGCCCGTGGCTTGACTACGACGCCATATTTGCCAATTTTCTCCGCGGCCGGCCAGTGGTTCTCGGCTACTATTTCAATAGCAACGACGATGCGGTGGAAAGCGGGGCTCTGCCGGAGCCTGTGCTTCCGCCCGGTACTTTTGGCAACAGGAAAATTCGTTTTGCGATTTGGAAAGGCTACGGCGCCAACCTGCCTGAGTTTCAGGCCGGCGCGGCCAACGCTGGGCATTTCAACCCGCTGGTGGATGATGACGGCGTGTCGCGGCGTGTGCCGATGCTGATGGAATACAAGGGCGGGTACTACGAGGCATTTTCTCTCGCGATCGTGCGGCTGTACTTGGGGATGCAAGATGCCGTACGCAACAACAAGACGGCGCTCACTCTCCCGAAGGTCCTTACAGGCAGTGCACCCGAGCCCTTTATCAAGGGAAGCTACACGGGGTTGGAGTGGCTGGAAGTGGGAAAGCTCAGGATTCCGGTCGACGACGAGGTCGCTGCGCTCGTGCCTTATCGCGGTCCGCGCGGCAGCTTTCCGTATTTTTCGCTCGCCGACGTCTGGTTCGACAAAGTCCCGGTGGAAAGGTTGAAAGGCAGGATTGCTCTAATCGGCACGTCGGCGCCCTCTCTGGTCGACCTTCGCTCAGCCCCGGTCGACAGCGTCTATCCCGGGGTCGAGATTCACGCCAACCTCGTTGCGGGGATGCTCGACGGCAAACTCAAGCACAAACCCGCTTACATGCTCGGAGCGGAGGTCCTGCTTCTTGCGCTCGGAGGTGTCGTGCTTACCTTGCTCATCCCGATGCTGGCACCGCTCTGGGCTAGCGCCGCCACGGTGACCGGAATGGCGCTCATTACCCTGTTGGACATTGGAGTGTGGTTGTATGCCGGATTGGTGCTGCCGCTTGCCGCCTCGGTGCTCATGACAGTGACCCTGTACACGGTCAACATGGCTTACGGTTACTTTGTCGAGACGCGCTCCAAGCGGCAGTTCACCGAGCTTTTCGGGCAGTACGTACCGCCCGAACTCGTCGGCATCATGGCCGAGGACCCCGAGCAGTACACCATGGCGCCGAAGAGTACCGATCTCACGATATTATTTTCCGATGTGCGCGGCTTCACCAGCATATCTGAAGCGCTGAGTCCCGAGCACCTGCGCGAATACATCAATGAGTACCTCACGGACATGAGCAATATCATCCGGGGTAGGTACCGCGGCACGCTCGACAAATACATCGGCGACGCGATCATGGCTTTCTGGAATGCTCCGGTGGAAGACAAGGATCACCCTCGCAATGGGGTTCTTGCGGCCCTCGAGATGCTGCGCGAGTGCGGCACGCTGAATGAAAAATTCACCGCACGCGGCTGGCCGACCCTCAAAATCGGCATTGGGGTGAACTCCGGAAACGTCCGGGTCGGGGACATGGGATCGAAGGAGCGCAGGGCGTACACCGCGATGGGAGATGCCGTAAACGTCGCTTCCCGGCTGGAAGGACGCACCAAGTACTACGGCGTGGGGATCCTCGTGGGGGAGGCAACCCGGACGCTTGTGAAGGACGTGGTTTTTAAGGAGATCGACAAGATCAAGGTCAAGGGCAAGGACGAGGCAATCACGATCTACGAGCCCCTGGGACTGGAGGCCGAGGTCGGAAAAAAAGTTCTGGACGAGCTTAAGCTATGGCATCAGACGATCAGGTTGTACCGCTCCCGCCAGTGGGATCAGGTGGAGGTGAATTTGCTCAATCTTCATCGCATGAAT
>VBDE01000067.1:0-8770 GCA_005883665.1 Betaproteobacteria bacterium | reverse complement strand
ATCGATCACATCTTTCTCACGCACTCGCACCTCGATCACGTCGCGAGCATTCCGTTCATGGTCGATACCGTCGGAGGGATGCGTGACCAGCCGCTCACGCTTTGGGCCGTTCCCGGAACGCTGGAGATCTTGCGCAATCACATCTTCAATTGGAGAATCTGGCCCGATTTCGCGCAGATCCCGAGCCCCGAAAAACCCTTCCTTCGATACCGCGAGATCCAGGTCGGTGATACAGTCGAGCTGAAAAAGCGCAAGCTCACGGTGCTACCTGCAAATCATGTCGTGCCGGCAGTCGGTTATCAGCTCGATTCCGGCAAGGAGAGTCTGGTGTTTACCGGCGATACGACAACCAACGACCCCCTTTGGGCGGCGGTCAACAAAATCTCCAACCTGAAGTATCTGATCATCGAGACCGCTTTTTGCAACCGGGAGAGGGAGTTGGCGGTCATTTCGAAGCACCTTTGTCCGAGCATGCTCGCCGAGGAACTCGCAAAACTCGAACGTAGCGCGGAGATCTATATCACGCATCTGAAGCCCGGCGAAATCGAGCTCACTATGCAGGAAATCGAGGAGGACGCAGGTCAATTTCGGCCGCGCATGCTGCAAAACAATCAAGTTTTCGAGTTTTGAGGGGAGACGCGGAACCGTCCGTGGTGAGCGAGGAACGCGCGATGTGCGCAACCAGAGTAAGCATCGAAACGTTGAAAGCCCTTGAACCTGTGGCTTCGCTGCCCGAAGCACGGCTCCACGAACTCGTCGGTCTCTGCCACGTGGAGACCGCGAGCAAGAATTCGAATCCTTTTCTCGTGCGCGGCATCGCGGACCAGGCGGTTTACCTCCTGCGTGGAGAGCTGGTGCTTACCTATCCGGATGGTTCATCGAAAGTTCTGGTAGGCGGCTCCGAGCGTTCACGATATCCGCTAGGTCGCCGGGGCGAGGTTTTCACCAGCGTCAAGGCGATTACCGACATTGAGCTGATGCGCATCGACGACGATCTTCTCGACGTCATGGCAACCTGGGATGAAGCCGCGTCCGCCGGCCACTCGGAAAAACAGAAGAAGGCCGAGGACGAGGGGAGTTCACTCGCCAACTGGACCCTCATGTCCGGAATGTTCAGCGTAAGCAGCCTCAAATACGGCGAGTTCTCGCGACTGCCGCCGGCTCACATCAACGAGGTGCTGCGCCGCTTCGAGCGCATCAAAGTCAAGAAGGGGGACGCGGTGATTCGCGAGGGCGCTGAAGGGGACTTCTACTTCGTGATCGAAACCGGCCGGTGCAAGGTAGAACGGATGGTCGGAGGAGTCTCGATGCTGCTGGCAGACCTGAAGAGCGGCGACGCGTTCGGCGAGGAAGCGCTGGTGTCGGAAGCCAAGCGCAACGCCACCGTTACGATGAAAACAGACGGGGTGCTCCTGCGGCTATCAAGAGAGGACTTTGCCGAGCTCCTCCGGGAGCCCCTGCTGCACCGCATATCGGCAGAGGAGGCGCGCGACAAGATCGCCAATGGAGCCCAGTGGATCGATGTGCGTTACCCGTCGGAATATCAATATGACAAGCTTGCGGGTGCAATCAATATTCCCCTGTCGGAAATTCGCAACGCTTTCGGCGTGCTGGACAAAGGGAAAGAGTACGTCCTCTATTGCCAGAGCGGGCGACGCAGCGCCGCCGCTGCATTTCTCCTCGCTCAGCGCGGGTACCGCGCGTTCCTGCTCGCGGGCGGGCTCTGGGGGGAGACGAAGCGCGGAGCATGAAGGGACGGGAAAAGCCGCAGCGTGCCGAACTTACTCCGAAGCGCCAGCCCGCTTGTAGTGCATTAGTACGGGAAAACGCTTCGCTTGGGTCAGCCACGCGGGCTGAACAGTGGTAAAGTAATTGATTATCGGGATATTTCGCGGTGATGAACCTTAAGGTGGATTGCCTATGAGCGCGGTATTGCAAACGCATCCGGGCGCGGCCTCTGACGTCAACAGCAGGCTGACGTTTCAGAAGAACCTCCAGACCGTCACCAACAAGATCCACGCTACGAGCAACGTGGACGAAATCATGCTGGAAGTCAGCGCCGACATTTGCACCCTCTTCAACGCCGACCGGCTGACGATCTATACCGTGGGCGAGGACAAACAGACCATCGTCTCCAAGGTCAAGACCGGCCTCAATTCCTTCAAGGACCTGAAACTGCCGATCGCCGAACACTCGATCGCGGGCTACGTCGGATTGTCGAAGAGGATGCTCAACCTGAAGGACGTCTACGATGAGGGCGAGCTCAAGTCGCACAACCCGAACCTGCGCTTCCTGCAGGAAGTCGACAAGCGCACCGGTTATCGCACCAAGCAGATGCTAGTCGCGCCCGTTGCGGAGCCGGGCAGCAGCGAACTCGTCGGCGTGGTCCAATTGATAAACAACAGAGCCGGCATGCCGTTCGGACAGCTTGCCGAGGAGGGAGTGGCGGAGCTCTGCCAGACGCTGGCCATCGCGCTCAAGCAGCGCCAGAAGCCGCAGGTCCTCAAGACAAAATACGACTTTCTGGTGAGCGATGCCGTGATCTCGGCCGCGGAGTTCGAGCTCGCAGCCCGGTCGGCACGCAAGAAGGCCGTCGACGTCGAAACGGTGCTGATCGAAGAGTTCCAGGTCAAGGTTCCTGCGATTGGCGCGGCCCTTGCGAAGTTTTTCGGGGCGCCGTACGAAACGTTCAAGCCCGATCGCATCAAACCGATGGATCTGCTGAAAAACCTGAAACGCGATTACGTCGAATCCAACCAGTGGGTACCGATCGAGGAAGCGAAAGAAGGTTTGGTCATCCTTTGCCTTGACCCCGAGAGGGTGAAGAGTTCCAGAATCGTCCAGAATGTCTTTCCTTCGCGCAAGCTCGCGTATCGAGTCACGACTCTCAAGGAGTTCAGGGAAACGCTCAAGGCGTTCTACGGGGCGGAAGCCGCCGACACGGGCGACATCGGCGATATGCTCTCGGGCCTCGAAGAGGACGAGGTCGCCGTCGACGTGGGCGGTGAAGACGATGTGTCCGCGGCGGCCGACAACGAGTTGGTCAAGCTGGTCAACAAGATCATCATCGATGCGTACAACCAGGGAGCGTCTGACATCCACATCGAGCCCTACCCCGGCAAAGGCAAGACGGAGATCCGGTTGAGGAAAGACGGGGCGCTGGTTCCCTACATCGAGGTCCCGGGTTCGTACCGAAACGCCCTCGTGGCGCGCATCAAGATCATGTGCGATCTCGACATTTCCGAGAAACGCAAACCGCAGGACGGGAAAATCAAATTCAAGAAATTCGGCCCGCTCGACATCGAACTGCGCGTGGCGACGATCCCATCGCAGGGCGGCGTCGAAGATATAGTCATGCGTATTCTCTCGGCGGGTGAGCCCATCCCTTTGGAAAAGCTCGGCCTGTCGCCTTCGAACCTGCCGAAGCTCAAAGACACGGTGAGCAAGCCCTACGGCCTGTTCTTCTGCTGCGGCCCGACCGGCTCGGGCAAGACGACGACGCTCCACTCGATACTGGGCTTCCTCAACACGCCGGACACCAAGATCTGGACAGCGGAGGATCCGGTCGAAATCACGCAGAAGGGCTTGCGTCAGGTCCAAGTCAACAAAAAGGCCGGCCTCGATTTCGCGGTTGTGATGAGGTCGTTCCTGCGCGCCGACCCGGACATCATCATGGTCGGCGAGATGCGCGACAAGGAAACCACCGGCACGGGTATCGAGGCCTCGCTGACGGGCCACCTCGTGTTCGCCACCTTGCACACGAACAGCGCGCCGGAGTCGATCACCCGGCTGCTCGACATGGGCATGGATCCGTTCAACTTTTCCGACGCGCTGCTCGGGATCCTCGCGCAGCGGCTGGCCAGGCGGCTGTGCGGCAAATGCAAGCAGACTTACCTGCCCGCTGCAGACGAGATGAAGCACCTTCTCCAGGAGTACTGCTCCGAGCTCCTCAACACCGGACCGTTCAAGAGGGACGCCAAGTCCGCTTACGAGAATGTCTACAGGGATTTGGCAAGGAGCTATGCCGGCGACAAAGGCCAGTTCGTCCTCTATAAGGCCAAGGGCTGCGAGGCCTGCAGCAATACCGGCTACAAAGGCCGGGTCGGACTGCATGAGCTGCTGATCGCCTCCGATACCATCAAGAAGCTCATCCAGGAACACGCCCGTGTCACGGAAATCCTTGCGGTCTGTCTCGAGGAAGGTATGCGAACCTTAAAGATGGACGGGATCGAAAAAGTACTTCAGGGAATTACCGATATGCCGCAGGTGCGCGCGGTCTGCATCAAGTAGTGGCTCGCTCCACGCCGGCCACCGCCCAGACCGGGGAATTGTCCTTGGAGACCGTTGAAGATCTGTTTCGCCGCCTCGAGCAGCTCAACGAGATAGGGGCGGCGCTGTCTCAGGAAAAGGACATCGACCACCTGCTCGAGAAAATCCTCCTTGCGGCTAAGGCGGTCACGCGCGCTGCCGGCGGCACCTTATATGTGCTGGAACCCTCCGACGAAGGACCCCAGCTCAGGTTTGCGATCATGCGAAACGAGTCGATGGGCATCGCGATGGGCGGCACCACCGGCACCCCGATACCGTTCTATCCAGTGCACCTCTACGGAAAGGACGGAACACCCAACAACCAGATGGTCGCCGCTTACACCGCTTTGACCGGCAAAACGGTGAATATCGTCGATGCGTATACGGAGGAGGGTTTCGATTTCTCCGGAACGCGCAATTTCGACAAGAAGACCGGATACCGCTCGAAGGCGTTCCTCACCGTGCCGATGAAGAACCACGAGAGCGAAATAATCGGCGTGCTTCAGCTCATCAACAGCATAGATCCGGCGACGAACGAGATCGGGCCTTTCTCGCATTCGGACCAGCGCCTGGCGGAATCGCTTGCATCTCAGGCCGCCATCGCGCTTACCAATCGGCACCTCATCAATCAATTGGAGGAGCTGTTCGAGTCTTTCATCGAGCTCATCAACACCGCGATCGATGAGAAATCCCCTTACACCGGTGGGCACTGCCAACGAGTCCCGGTGCTCACCATGATGCTTGCCGAAGCCGTCAACGAAACCAATGACGGACCGCTCCGAGATTTCAACATGAGCGACAAGGACCGTTACGAGCTAAAGATAGCGGGGCTGCTGCATGATTGTGGAAAGGTGACAACTCCGGTGCACGTAGTGGACAAGGCGACCAAGCTGGAAACGATCTTCGACCGAATCAATCTCGTGGATACGCGTTTCGAAGTGCTGAAGCGCGACTTGGAAATACAGACGTTGAAGCAAAAGATCGAACTCTTGCGCCGGTCGGCGCCGGACGAGGTCCGTGCGCGAGAGCGGCTGGCGCAAATCGATCAGGCATCACGGGACGGATTGCGTCAGCTCGACAGCGACCGCGAATTCCTGCGCCACTGCAACGTCGGTGGAGAAGTCATGTCGCCGGAGGTGCGCGAACGCGTGAATCTCATCGGGACCGGCTATAAGTGGATCGACGTCTCGGGCGGGACAGCAGATTTCCTGACCCAGGACGAGATCAGGAATCTCACGATCGCTCGCGGCACGCTGACGAGCGAGGAACGTGAGACGATCAATCATCACATCGTCGCTACCATCAAGATGTTGGAAGCGCTGCCGTGGCCGAAGCACCTGCGTAACGTGCCGGAGTATGCTGGGGGTCACCACGAGCGCATGGACGGGAAGGGTTATCCTCGTGGACTGAAGCGAGAGCAGATGTCGGTGCAAGCGAGGGTCATGGGGATCGCCGACATTTTCGAGGCGCTGACCGCCAAGGACAGGCCCTACAAGCGCGGCAAAACGCTTTCCGAATCGCTGAAGATCCTCGGAAACTTCAGGCTGAACGGGCACATCGACCCGGACTTGTTCGACATATTTGTCCGCAAGAGGATCTATCTCCGCTACGCCGAGCAATTTCTCGATCCGGATCAGATCGACGAGGTCGACGAAAGCAAAATACCCGGATTTGCTGCTGATCCCGCTTGACCCGACATCCGTCGCCGGGTTGGCACCGCTTTGAGATTCTATCGATGATGGCAATTTTTCAGTGGTTCGATACGGAGGAAATCGACGAGTTTGCGCGCTCGATCGCCGCGGAACTAGTCAAGCGCGCCCCCCCTGCAGGGCTGGAAGCACGCGATGAGAAGACGTCCAAGCGGCTCAAAAATACGCATCACGCGGTCTTCTCCCGTGCCGAGCAATTTGCGCGTACGCACAAACTCAACCTCTATAAGAAAGCCCGCTTGGGCAATCAATTCCGATGGGCGCTGAAGGAGGCCGGATACCCCAAGGCGTTCGTCGAGACGTGGACCTACGAACTGATCACTCTGGTTGCGCTCAAATCGACGGCTCCTCGCGAACCGGGTCGTTGAACGTATGCGCAGGTGGCTGTTCGGGTCCCGCAAGGGGGTAGCAGAAAAGCACCCGACTCCGGGCCCGTCGGGCGAGGGCGCCGAAGATCCCCTCGTCGCCGCTTCACGCAAGCTGGGCGCTGCCCTGCAGCACCATCAGGCAGGACGTCTGTCGGAAGCGGAAGCGGCTTACGGTGAAATTCTGTCGCTAGATCCGGACAACATCGATGCACTCCACTTCTTGGGCGTCATCTCCCACCAGCGGGGCGAGCATGGACGGGCTGCTGAGCTGATATCGCGGGCGCTCTCGCGCAACCCTTCGAACCCGCCCGCGCACAACAATCTCGGCAATGCTCTGGGCGCGCAAGGAAAGCTCAACGAGGCTGTCGTCTGTTACCTGAACGCTCTGGCGCTCGACCCCGACTATATCGACGCACTCCTCAATCTGGGTGCCGCCCTCAGGGCCCAGGGCAAGCCGGGTAGAGCCGTTGCTTGCTACAAGAGGGCTCTGGCCCTCGCACCCCATGCGGCTGCGGCCAACGCCGGGCTGCAGGATGCGCTCAGGGATCGAAGCAATGTCGATAAAACTGCCGTCCAGCGTGACCAAGCGCCGACCCTTGAGCCCGAATCCTGCGAATGGCACTTTAATCAGGGGAATTCCTACAAAGATCAGTCCCAATGGGATGAAGCCGTCGCCAGTTACGAAAAAGCCTTGTCGCTGGCTCCCGACTTCTCCCCGGCGTATGTGAATTTGGGCAACGTGCTCAACGTCCAAGGCAAGCCGGACGAGGCGATTGCCTGCTACCGAAAGGCGCTCGTGGTCGAGCCCGACCTGCTCGAAGCGCATTACAACCTCGCGGATGTCCTGCGGGATCAAAACAGACTGAATGAGGCGATTCCTTGCTACGAAAAGGTCCTTGCGCTCCGGCCCGACCTCCCCGAAGCGCACTTCGGCCTGAGTCACGTTTTCAGGAACCAGGGTCGATTGAACGAAGTGCTCGACTGCCATAAGAAGGCGCTTTCGCTCGATCCCGGGTACGTCGAGGCGCGCTGGGGGCTTGCGATGTCGCAAATACCGAAAATGTTTGGGACGGACGGGGATCCCATGAGGTGCAGAACCGCCTTTGCCGCGCAGCTGGATGAGCTGGAACGCTGGTTTGACGGAACACGGAACGCGGAGGGTTTCAAGGCGGTGGGCAGCCAGCAACCGTTTCCGCTGGCGTACCAGGAAGAAAACAACCGTAATCTGCTCAAGCGCTACGGAGATCTCTGCGCACGATTGATGAGGGAGTGGTTCGGACGGCAGGACTTCGTCGTTCCCGCAAGACGCAGCTCCGACGGCGTGATCCGTGTCGGGATCGCTTCACAGTACTTTTGGAATCACTCGGTCTGGAAAGCCATCGTCAGGGGTTGGTTCGAGAAAATCGATCGCGAGCGCTTCGCCCTCTACGCGTTTTATTTCGGGGTTCGTCAAGACCAGGAGACCCTTTTCGCGAAATCTTCCGCGGCGCATTTCGAGCAGGAAGTAAAACCCCTGCGGCAGTGGGTGCAGGGCATCATCGACCGGCAGCTGGACGTGCTGATCTATCCCGAGATCGGAATGGATCCGATGTCGGTAAAGCTGGCGAGTTTGCGCCTTGCGCCGGTGCAGGTGGCGACGTGGGGACATCCCGAGACGACCGGGCTGCCGACGATCGATTACTATTTGTCCGCGGAAGAATTGGAGCCCCCCGGTGCGCAGGAGAACTACACGGAACACCTCATTGCCTTGCCCAATCTGGGGTGTTTCTATCGCCCCTGGGGAGGTGAAGCGATCGGTCTCGACTTGGGCAAGCTGGGCATCGATTCCCGGTCTCCGCTTCTTCTTTGCCCCGGCATGCCATTCAAATACGCACGTCAACACGACTGGGTTTTTGCCGAAATCGCCCGCAGGTTGGGCAGGTGTCAGTTCGTTTTCTTCATACCCGAGGTGACCAGTCTGGCGGAAGCATTGCGGCAGCGACTTGAAGCCGTTTTCGCCCAATACGGCCTGAGCTTAGATGAATACGTGATCTTCATTCCCTGGCTGAACGGCCCGGCGTTTGACGGACTGCTCGCGCGTGCCGATGTTTTCCTGGACACCATCGGCTTCTCAGGCTTCAACACCGCAATGCAAGCGGTGGCGCAAGGGACCCCGATCGTGACTCGGGAAGGGCGGTTTCTGCGCGGCAGGCTGGCGAGCGGCATCCTGAAGCGGATGGGACTGCAGGAGCTGATAGCCGGATCGGAGGAAGACTACATTTCGCTTGCGGTCAAACTCATCCGGGACGGTGAATATCGCGATCGCGTCCGCAAGCGCATCGAGACGGAGCGCCATGTTCTTTTTGAAGACATGGCGCCGATACGCGCCTTGGAGAACTTCCTGGC
>VBDE01000415.1:1260-2822 GCA_005883665.1 Betaproteobacteria bacterium | reverse complement strand
TGCCGGAGATCGTGTGATCGTGGACGGCGTCATGAAGATCGGCCCGGGCTCGCCCGTGGCCATCGCGGAATCTCAACCGCGGGAAACCAACCCCGCGAACAACGGGACGGCCGAAGGCCGCGCTCCCGTCGTCGCGCAAAAGTAAGGGAGCTGCGCCATGTTCTCTCGTTTTTTCATAGACCGCCCGATCTTCGCGGCGGTGCTTTCGATCTTCGTCGTGATCGCCGGGCTCGCGGCGATGCGCACCCTGCCGATCGCCCAGTATCCCGAGATCGCGCCGCCAGTCGTAACCGTCACGGCGAACTACCCGGGCGCCTCGGCCGGCGTCATCGAGCAGACGGTGGCGGCGCCGCTGGAGAACCAGATCAACGGCGTCGAGCACATGATCTACATGAGCTCGACCTCCACCTCGAACGGCCAGGTGCAGATTCACGTCACCTTCGATATCGGCACCGACATCGACCAGGCCACGGTCAACATCAACAACCGCGTCAGGCAGGCCGAGCCGCGGCTGCCCGCGGACGTGCGCCGGCTCGGGGTCACGGTGGAAAAGGGATCGTCGTCCTTTCTCCAGGTGCTGGCGTTTTACTCGCCGACCGGCCGCTACGACGATCTCTACACCAGCAATTATGTGACGGTGAACGTGCTCGATCAGCTCAAACGCGTCCCGGGCACGACCAACGTTCAGATCTTCGGCGCCAAGGATTACGCGATGCGCATCTGGGTCCGGCCCGACCGCCTGACGCAGTTGCGGCTTACGACTGCGGACCTGGTCGCCGCGCTGAACGAGCAGAACGCGCAGTTCGCCGCGGGCAAAATCGGGCAGACGCCCGCCGGCGGCCCGCAGGAGCTCGTCTACACGGTCACCACCCAGGGGCGGCTCGCCGATCCGGGCGAGTTCGAGAACATCATCGTGCGCGCCAATCCGGACGGCTCGGCCCTGCGCCTGAAGGACGTCGCCCGCGTCGAACTGGGCTCGAAGGACTACGAGTTCATCGGCCGCCTGAACGGCCGTCCCGCCACGCTGGTGGGTATCTTCCTGCAGCCCGGCGCCAACGCGCTCGAGGTCGCGAACAACGTCAAGAAGACGATGAACACGCTCTCCGCGCGTTTCCCCGACGGCCTCACATACTCGGTCCCCTACGACACGACGCGCTTCGTCGAAGTATCGATCCGCGAGGTCCTGAAGACGCTCGGCGAGGCGATGCTCCTCGTCTTCCTCGTGGTCTTTCTCTTCCTGCAGAACTGGCGCGCGACCCTGATCCCGTTCGCCGCGGTGCCGGTATCGCTGATCGGCACCTTTGCAGGCCTCTATCTCCTCGGCTATTCGATCAACACGCTCACCTTGTTCGGCATGGTGCTCGCCATCGGCATCGTCGTGGACGACGCCATCGTGGTGCTCGAGAACGTCGAGCGCATCATGCACGAGGAGCACTTGGATGCGCGCGAAGCCGCGGTCAAGGCGATGAGAGAAGTGACCAGTCCGATCGTCGCGATCGTGCTGGTGTTGTGCGCGGTGTTCGTGCCCATCGCGTTCCTGGGCGGCCTCACCGGCGAGCTCT
>VBDE01000415.1:0-1255 GCA_005883665.1 Betaproteobacteria bacterium | reverse complement strand
CCGTGGCGCTCACCGTCACGCCCGCCCTGTGCGTGCTGATCCTGAAGCGCGAGCACAAACGGCCCGGCCGCTTTTTCACCTGGTTCAACGACTGGTTCCGCCGCGTGACCGGGCGCTACACCGACGGCGTCGCCTGGATGATCCGCCGCGGCGGCATCGGGGTAGCACTCTTCGCCGCGATGGTCGCGCTCGCCGCAGGGTTGTGGCGCGCAACGCCGGGGAGCCTCGTGCCCGACGAAGACCAGGGGTACTACATCGCCGCGGTGATCCTGCCCGACGGCGCGTCGCTCGAGCGCACCGACCGCGTGGTCGCCGAGGTCGTCGACATCATCAAGTCCAACCCCAACAACGAGGATGCCGTGGCGTTCACCGGATTCGACTTCATCGGTGGCGGCTTCCGCAACAACGCGGCGACGATCTTCGTCACGCAAAAGCACTGGGACGAGCGCTCCGTCACCGCCTCGCAGCTGGTGGGCGAGCTCTTCATGAAGTCCGCGCCCATCAAGGAGGCTTTGGTGCTCGCCTTCAACCCGCCTCCGATCTTCGGTCTGGGCACCGCGGGAGGCTTCGAGTTCTACATCCAGAATCGCGGCGAAGGCGGGCCGAAACGCAGCGCCGAAGTGCTGCAACAGTTCCTAGCGCGCGCGGGCAAGGAACCGCAGCTCGGTTTCGTCAACACCTTCTGGCGCGCGAGCGTGCCGCAGCTCTACGTGGACCTGGACCGCGACAAGGCAAAGGCGCTCGGCGTGCCGATCGACGCCCTCTACGGGACGCTCGCCGCGACCTCCGGCACCTACTACGTCAACGACTTCAACAAGTACGGACGCACCTGGCAGGTGCTGATGTCGGCCGAGCCCGCCTACCGCAAACGCCCCGATTCGATCGGCGATATCTACGTGCGGTCGCAGAAGGGCGAGATGGTGCCGCTCAACGCGCTCGCCAACATCCGCTATTCCTCGGGCCCGGACTCGCTCGACCGCTTCAACAACCTGCCCGCGGTGAAGCTGATCGGGCAAGGCGCGCCCGGAGTGTCCTCCGGACAGGCGATCCAGGCCGTGGAAAAGGTCGCGAGCGAGGCGCTGCCGCCGGACTTCAGCTATGACTGGGGCGGGGCTTCGTTCCAGGAGAAGAGATCGAGCGGCACTGCAGGCATCGCGCTGGCGCTCGCCGCCCTGATGGTGTTCCTAATCCTCGCTGCGCAGTACGAAAAATGGTCGCTGCCGCTGTCGGTGCTGCTCGCGCTGCCGTTCGGCAC
>VBDE01000416.1:1150-4025 GCA_005883665.1 Betaproteobacteria bacterium | reverse complement strand
AACGGCTCCTGGCAACATGTGGGCGCAGGCGGCGTCTGGAGTGCAATGAGCGCTGATGAGGAGCTCGGCTACGTGTACCTGCCGACCGAATCCACATCCACTCAGCCGCAGGCAGGGGATTTCTATGGCGGCGCGCGGCCTGCGAGCGGCCTCTTCGAAAACGGAATCGTGTGCCTCGACGCGAAGACGGGCAAACGGATCTGGCACTTCCAGTTCGTCCATCACGGACTCTACGATTGGGATACGCCCGCAGCCCCTACTCTCGTCGATATCACGGTGGACGGCCGGCGCGTCAAAGCCGTCGCACAGGTGACAAAGCAAGGGTTCGTCTTCGTGTTCGACCGTGTCACGGGCGCGCCGGTATGGCCGATAGAGGAGAAACCGGTCCCCCAGGGTGGGGTGCCAGGTGAATGGTATTCTCCCACGCAGCCGTATCCCTCCAAGCCCCCGGCATATGAGCCTGGGGATGTCACTGTCGATGAACTCGTCGACTTCACGCCGGAACTGCGGCAGGAGGCACTCAAGATCATCAGTCAGTACCGCTACGGATCTCGTTTCATGCCGCCGTCCGTCCGGGACTCAGATCCGGGTAGTACGAGGGGAACCATCCAGCGAATGGGGACGATCTCGACAACCTGGAACGGTGCCGGTTTCGATCCGGATACGGGAATTCTATACGTACCGTCGGTGCAGGACCCCGGAATCATCGAAATGGTGAAAGCCAACGACGGCAAGAATGAATTCATTCTGAACCCCCTTGGTCTGTCATACGGGCCGTATCTGCAGGGGCCGCGCGGACTGCCGACGCCTTTCAAGCCCCCATATGGCCGGCTGACGGCCATCGATTTGAACAAGGGGACGATTCTCTGGGCAGTGGCCAATGGGAACGGACCACGGGATAATCCGGCGATCAAGCACCTGAAGCTTCCTCCTCTCGGACAGGGCGGTCGTGCTTCACCGCTCGTGACCAGGACGATGGTCTTTCTGGGGGAAGGCGGAAATGATGGTGTCGCAGGACTTCCCCCTGGCGGCGGAGGCAAGATGTTCCGCGCGTACGACAAAGCGTCAGGCAAAGTGCTGTGGGAGATGGAACTGCCCGGGGGAACGACGGGGGCTCCGATGACCTACATGCTGAACGGCAAGCAGTACATCGTCGTGGCGACAGGGTGGAGGGACACGCCCGGTGAGTTGATTGCGCTCGCGCTCCCGTAGGACCGTGAGTCTACAGTCTTTGCGCTTGAACAACTTTCGCCTCCGGGCGAGGGTTGTTCAAGTCCTCGCGTCGCGGCGCCTCGATTCGCCTCGGTCTACTCCGCCCATCCAGATTCCAGCTCCACAGCCATTTCTTTTTCATAGCCGGCCGCCGCGCCAGCGGCTTCCTTTAGTCGCGTTCTTCTTGCCTTCGAATCTTTGTAATTAAGAATAAAGGGAGCCCAAATTTCTCACCAAGGCGCATACGCTGAAGAAACAGAAATTCTCGCCACCGCAGATTTTGTCCGGTCTTTCGCTAGCCATGGTATTTGACAAGCGCTCCACCCGCACGCGCATGAGTTTTGAAGTCGCGATGAAACAGCTCGGCGGCCACACCATCGTAATGAACGCCGAGGAAATGCAGATAACCGGTGCCGAAAGCGTCGACGATACGGCGAAGGTTCTCTCGCGTTTCGTGGATGCCGCGATGTTCCGGATTTCGAGCCATGAAAAACTGCGGGAAATCGCGAACTGCGCCAGCATACCTATCATCAACGGGCTTACCGATCATTCCCATCCCTGCCAGATCATGGCGGATTTGATGACCATCGAGGAAAAGCTCGGCGCGGTGAAGGGCAAAAAAATCGTGTGGTTCGGCGACTACAATAACGTTGCCCGCACCTTCATGCAGGCCGCTCCTGTGTGGGATTTTGAACTGGTAATTTCATGCCCGGAAGACCTGAGGCCCTCGGACGGCGCTGCCAGATACGTTCCCGACCCGAAATCCGCCGCGGAAAACGCAGACGTCATCGTCACTGACACATGGGTTTCAATGGGACAAGAAGGAAAATTCATCGACAAATTCATGCCCTACCAGGTTAACGAGGGCCTGATGGCGCTCGCGAAAAATGATGCAATCTTCATGCACTGCATGCCCATCCATCGCAACCAGGAAGTCACTGACGAAGTTCTCGCTACCCAGGCGAGCGTCATCTACGACGAAGCCGAAAACCGGCTGCACGCGCAAAAGGCGATTTTGACTTGGTGCCTTGAGAATGCGGGGGTCACGATTTGACGCACCAGGAGGCGGTTATCTCCATCTCGTAAGCGCAACACATTTGCCAGACCACTTGCGGGCCACTAACAGCCCGAGCTGGTCAGTTTGGCATTAGCCCCCCGCACTTCGCACACAAAGCATCGAACGGAAGATTAACCCGCGAGTAACGCCGCAGTGTTTATCCATCCAGGTCCACCACCGTATCGTCGGAAACTGATCCCGCTGCCGAAGCTCACTTTCCGCAATTCCGGATTCACTTGATCGAACAACGGTGACCCAGCAGAGTCGAACGAACTGACGTTGCCGGAGGATCTCCGCGGACGCTCGCTACTCGATTAGTCAATCGCGTCGCTTGATCTGGCAGCGGCGACTGCGGCGCAGTCGAAGTCGAATACGAAAGGGCGAACGACGATGTCGTGCACGACAATGTCGACCGCGAGACTATGAATGACCGCTCAGCGTGCACCAGCGTTGTCCGAGAATCGTCGGCGCTTCTCACGGAGGCAATCAGCCGCATCATCGAAACTATCGGCGTTCGTGCATCGAGTGACAACGATCTCATGTGTGACGTCGGTCGTCTCATCGGTCGTGAAAACGATTTCATGGGCGGTGAGACAGTTCTCACCG
>VBDE01000416.1:0-1129 GCA_005883665.1 Betaproteobacteria bacterium | reverse complement strand
CCGCCTGCACCGTGAGAACCATGTCAGTGCCAGTGAGAATGATCTCACGAACGGTGCGAACGGCCACGCCGACGATGAGAACGACCGCGCTGCCGGTGAGACCGGCCGCGCTGACGGTGAGAACAATCTCGTGGACGGCGAGAATGGCCGTGCCGGCGATGAGACCGCCCGCGTCAACGGTGAGACCGGCGGCACGGACGATGAGAACGGCCGCACCGACGATGAGACGCCTCTCCATTGTGATGTCGTTATCGTTGTCCAGGATCTAAACGTCGAGCGATGGGGTGAGGTGGATGGAGCCACGAAACTCAACCTTCAGGGTTTCGTGGCTTCCCTTCGCCACGGTTACGCGTGTGGCTGGGACGGGGTGGAAACTACCGTGGTGGGGGCGGGCGTGGCGGGCGCCGTCGTCGACGGAATCGGCGGCGACGCGTGCGCGCCGGCCGACGCCTCATTCGCCTTTGGCTGGGCCGCAGCGGCAGCCGCCTTCGGCTTACGTACGTAACGCTTGCCGAGATCACCGGCGGCCGTCGTCAGGTGCGGGCCCGCAACTGGGCTTTTCGTCGCCGCGTAGATGGTACGAGCGACGGCGTAAGCTTCGCTGCCGACCTTGATCGTGGTATCCCGCACCTGACGATACAACTGCTGGAGCGCCAATTGGATGGTCGCCATGCCTTGAAACAGTTCGGCACTCTTACGGACATCCTCAACCGAATGAGAAGCTGGCAGGATCTGGGGTTGTTGGGCCGCGATGTCTACGGCTTTCTTGACGAAAGATTCCTTTCTCAGTAGATCAGCTTCAGCCCGAGCTGAATTTGTCTCGAGGTCGTAGCAGTAGTCGTGATCAAACCAGCCGAAGGACTCACCGCTGTTCCTGAAAACACGATCGGATTGGGTGGTCCAAAGTTCGTATGGTTCAGCGCATTAAAGAATTCCGCCCTGAACTGCAATCGCACGCGCTCGTTCAGCGACGTGTTCTTGACCACCGAAAGATCCACGCTTGCGAGTCCCGGGCCTCGCAACGTTCCCCGGCACAGGTTTCCCCACGTTCTGACGGTTGGAAGAGAGAAGGCAGACGGATCGAACCACTGTGTCTGCTTTCTCAGGAGCACGGGCCCAGTGAACGCGG
>VBDE01000066.1 GCA_005883665.1 Betaproteobacteria bacterium | reverse complement strand
GTGCAGTCGCACATCAACCTCACCGGCCACATCACCGAGATGCTGATCACGATCGTGAGCGGACCGCTGTGGAGCAAGCTCTCCGACGCGGACAAAAAAGTGTTCCAGGACGTGTTCCGCGAGGCCTGCGCCCGGGCCACCGTGGAGATCGCCGCGGCCGAGAACCGGCTGGTGGACGAATTCGCGACGAAGTACGGCAGAACCGTGGTGAGGTCCGACCGCGCGGCATTCAAGCAGGCATTCGCGAAATTTCTAGTCGGGCCGGACGTCGCCTGGGACAAGCCGCTCTACGACAGGCTGCAGGCGATCAAATAGCGCGCCGCGCGCTTCGATGAGCACCCCTCCGGGAGGCGAAGCCGGGGCCGAGCACGTGCTCGGCGCCGACGGGCGCTTCCACGCCGTCGACGAGGAAGTCCGGCTCTCGATCTACGGCTGGGAGGACTGGATCGTCCTTGCGGTATTCTGGATACTCGCTTTCGTCGTCTTCTACCAGGTCTTCACGCGCTACGTCCTGAACGACGCCGCGGGCTAGACCGAGGAGATCGCCCGCTACCTGATCCAAGTGGATTTCGTCTACCGCTTTCTTCCGCGCGCGCCCGGACGCGTCCTCTCCCTCCTGGTCGATGCCGTGCGCGTCGCCTTCCTCGGCTACGCGGTATGGCTGACCTGGCTCCTGATGGACCGGATCGGATCGCAGAGGATGGCGGTCGTCGAGCTGCCCATCGGCCTGGTGTTCGGCGCAATGCTCATAGGGTTTGCGCTGATGTTCGCCCGCGCGCTGCAGGTCGCATGGAAGCACTGGCGCCAGGGCTACAGCGTGCTCGAGCGCCCGGACGTGCCCCCGGAGGAAAAAGCGTGACCGCGGTCCTGCTGGTGGGCTTCATCGCGCTCATGCTCGCAGGCGTGCCGGTAGCGCTCGCGATGATCGTCGCCTCGCTCGCCTACGTGATGATCTCGGGCACTGTTCCCGACTTCGTCGTCATCCACCGCATGTACGGCGGCATCGATTCCTTTCCCTTGCTCGCGGTCCCCTTCTTCATCCTCGCCGGCAACCTGATGAACTCGGCGGGAATCACCAACCGTATCTACAACTTCGCGCTGGCCCTCGTGGGATGGCTGAAAGGCGGCCTCGGGCACGTGAACATCGTCGGCTCGATGATCTTCGCCGGCATGTCGGGAACGGCGATCGCCGACGCCGCGGGCCTGGGGACGATCGAGATCAAGGCGATGAAGGACCACGGCTACCCGATCGATTTCTCCGTCGGCGTGACCGCCGCCTCGGCGACGCTCGGCCCCATCATCCCGCCTTCGCTGCCCTTTGTCATCTATGGAATGATGGCCGGCGTTTCCATAGGACAGCTCTTTCTCGCGGGCGTGATCCCGGGGATCGTGATGGGCCTTTTCATGATGGCGACCGTGACCTGGTACGCGCACCGGCGCAACTACGGGCGCGACACGACGTTTTCCTGGTCCTCGCTAGTCAGCACCTTTGCCGATGCTTTCCTCGCGCTCATGACCCCGGTGATCCTCCTAGGCGGCATGACCGTCGGAGTGTTCACGCCGACCGAAGGCGCGATCATCGCCTCGGCCTATGCCCTCGCCCTCGGAATCGTCTGGTACCGCACCATCGACCTGAAGATGCTCGTGAAAATCTCGATGGACACGATCGAGACGACCGCAACGGTGCTCCTCATCGTCGCGGCCGCTTCGATCTTCGGGTGGCTCCTGACGGTCACGCGCGTGACCGATGCGGTCGCCGCGTGGGTGCTCGCGTTCACCCACACACCCTGGGTGTTCCTGCTGCTCGCGAACCTGCTGATGCTCTTCATCGGATGTTTCCTCGAACCGGTGGCGGCGATCACCCTGCTCGTGCCCATCCTCGCGCCGATCTGCAAGACCCTCGGAATCGACCTCGTCCATTTCGGCCTGGTGATGGTGCTCAATCTCATGATCGGCCTGCTGCACCCGCCGCTCGGCACGGTGCTGTTCGTCCTGTCGCGCACCGCCCGGCTCTCGGTGGAACGCACGACGATGGCGATCCTGCCCTGGCTCGTGCCGCTTCTCGCCGCGCTCATCGTTTGCACTTACGTTCCCGAGATCGTGCTGTGGCTGCCGCGGCAATTTTTCTAGGATCGGACCCGACATGAAAATCGTCATCACCGGAGGCGGCGGCTTCATCGGCTTCAAGCTCGCCAAGGCCCTGCTTGCACGCGGCACGCTCGCCGCGGAGAGAATCGCGCGCCTCACGCTCGTCGATCAGGCCTTTCCAGGCGATCTTCCCAAGGACCCGCGGTTGGAGACGCTCGCCGGCGACATCTCCGACGCGAAGTTCGCCGCGCGCGCGATCGCTACCGACACGACTTCGATCTTTCATCTCGCCGCGGTGGTCTCGGGCGCCGCTGAGGCCGACTTCGACCTCGGCATGCGCGTGAATCTGGAAGGCATCCGCAACGTGCTCGAGCAGGCGCGCCGCATTTGCGACACGGCCGCGCGGCCGCCGCGCCTCGTGTTCGCAAGCTCGGTGGCGGCCTTCGGCGGCGAGCTGCCCGAGGTGCTCGACGACGCGACCACGCCCGCGCCGCAGACTTCCTACGGCTCGCAGAAGGTGATCAGCGAGTATCTCGTCAGCGATTTCTCGCGCAAGGGTTACCTCGACGGGAGGTCGCTGCGCCTGCCGACCATCGTCGTGCGCCCGGGCAAGCCGAACGCCGCCGCTTCTTCGTTCGCAAGCGCCGTCATCCGCGAGCCGCTCAACGGCGTCGCCTATGACTGCCCGGTCGGGCCGGAAACGGGCGTGTGGCTGCTCTCGCCGCGCCGCGTGGTCGAGGCTTTCATGCACGCGCACGATCTTCCGGCCTCCGCGTGGGGCTCGAACCGCGTGGTGAATCTTCCCGGCATCACCGTGACGGTCGCCGGAATGATCGAGGCGATGGCGAAGATCGCCGGCTCTCAAGCCGCGAAGCGCGTCTCATGGAAACCCGACGCGCGCATCCAGGCGATCGTCCAAACCTGGCCGGTGCGCTTCGCGACGCCGCGCGCGCTCGCGATGGGGTTCAAGGCCGATCCCGGCATCGATGCAGTCATCCGCGGCTATATCGCCGACGAAAGTATCAAGGTCTAGCGCGGCGGTGCTCGAGTCGCGAGCGAAGCTCTTCAGGGGAAATCTCCGTCATCGAGAAAACGGCCAAGCTCCTTCCTTCGTCTGTCACCGCCATGGGTCCACGCTGCAGTGAATCGCATCGGGCCGGCCCTCGCCTCCCACGGTGCGCAGCGCCTCGCCGACCTCCGCGAGGCCGAAGCGATGCGTGCACATCTTAGTGAGCGGATAGCGTCCGCTCGCGATAATCTGCAGCGCCATCTCGACCGACTGGTAACTGTGTCCGCGCATACCTTTCAGGGTGAGAAATTTCTTGATCAGCAGGTCGCTGTCGAAGTCCGGTATGCGTTGGCGCTTTTGTCCGCCGAGGATAACGCGCCCACCCTTGCGCGCCAGCTGGATGGCGGACACGACCGTATAGGGCCCGCCGGAAGCGCAGTCGATCACGAGATCGGCCATCCTGTCGCCGGTGATCTGCTTGACCATGCCGAGCAGATCCTGCTGCTCGACGTCGACCGTGTGGTGGGCGCCGAGTTCCTTCGCGAGCGCAAGCCGGTGCGCGTCGCGCGTGAGGCCGCTCGCGATGATGCAGGCCGCTCCGGCTTCTTTCGCGGCGATCACGCAGGCGAGCCCCTGCTGGCCCGGCCCCTGGATCACGACGGTTGTCCCGAGCCCCGCGCCGCCCTGCAGCACGGCCCACTCCACTCCGTTGCCGAGCGGCAGGGCGAGCGCCGCCTGCTCGGCCGGCACGTGCGCGGGAACCTTGTGGAACACCGCGTTCGGGTGAAGATACTGATACTCGCTGTAGCCGCCCCATAGGGAAGGCGCGACGCTGATCGGCGTGGAGCCGTAGCGCACGCCGTTGCCGAGCAAAGTGTCGGTCGCGTCGCACAGCCTGAACTCGGCGCTCCTGCAGTACTCGCAATGGCCGCAGGGAAGGTATTCCTCCAGCGCGACGCGGTCGCCTTCCTTGATGCCCCAGCGCTCGGCCGCCGCCTTGCCGACCTGCGCGACGAAGCCGACGTTCTCGTGGCCGAGGATGAGCGGGCCCTTAGCCTTCGGATAGTTGAGGAAATACGGCCAGTCGGCCCCGCACACCCCGGCCGTTTCGATTTTCAGGAGGCCGCCTTCGGGCGGAAGCGGAGGAAGCTCGAACTCGCGCACCTCGGTGCGCTTGCCTTCCAGCGCGACGGCGGCGCGGATCTTCATCTAGATCGAAACGTGCGCGGTGCCCGCTTCGGGTGCGAAGAAAGCGAGCGTGCGCGCCTCGATGCTCTGGCGCGGTGGCGCGCCCTCGGGGGTGTTCGGGTCGTTGAACGAGCTGTGCGCGGTGAATCGCGCGCGGCCGTCCTTGGCCGACTCGAACACCTTGAAGACGAGCGCCTCGTCGCGCCGCATCCGCGGAAAATAAAACCAGCGGTGATCCGGGTTGTAACCGATGCGGTAGGTTTCGCCGACGCGGTGGGGATAGCGGCGCTCGGCGCGGATCAGGTCCTTGGGGGCGAGGCTGCGCGCATCGGCGATCGCGAGCGGGTTGGACTGGATCGGGTGGTTGATCGCGCGCCACACCTGGATGATGGCGAAGCGCCCCTGCAGGAGCTCATCCGCTTCGTCGGGCAGCAGCTCGCGCACGCGCTGCGGTCCGGACCACTCCGTATAGTCG
Organism: Betaproteobacteria bacterium; assembly: GCA_005883665.1. Lineage (GTDB taxonomy): Bacteria > Pseudomonadota > Gammaproteobacteria > Burkholderiales > SG8-39 > VBDM01. The sequence goes on along the minus strand of VBDE01000066.1, from coordinate 1,930 downwards.
TTGTGAACGTAGAGCACGGGCTCGCGCACGAGCTTCGCCTCGCGCTCTGCCTCGTCGCCCGAACGCAGCGTGTGATCGAAGACGACGACCCGCGCGGCGCCGGAAACCTTCTTCACGAGCGCTTCGACCTCGGGATAGTAGACGCGTTTCAATTCATCGGCGTCGAAGAAATCGCGCACCTGTGTCTTGTGCTCGACGAATTCGAAGCCCGTGACCTCGAGGTCGAACTCGTCTTTCAGCGGCCGGCCGTCGTGGATCGTCACCGCGCGCTCCTCGGTTTCGCCCGACTGGCGGCGGCGAATGTTCCCCGGGCCGAAGGTCTCGTTCACCGGTTTCACCCCGGTGTCGATGGTGTAGTGGAGCCCGGCGCTCACCGCGCCGGCTTCGGATCCAATGACCGTTGTTTCGCTCATAGCTCCGGGCAATTATAGCCCTGGTCCGACGCGCTTTCCCCCGGAGGCGGGGCTCTGATAGTCTCTCGGTGAGGAGGGATCATGAGACGGACCACGGCAGTTCTCCTGTGGGTGCTGACCCTCCACGCGAGCGCGGCGGGGCAGGATTTCCCCTCGAAGCCCGTGAAGCTCGTCGTTCCCTTCCCCCCGGGCGGTCCTCTGGATATCTCCGGCCGGATGATCGGGAAGGAGTTGCAGGACCGCTGGGGACAGCCGGTCGTCGTCGAGAACAAACCCGGAAGCACGATCGGCCCGGAATACGTCGCGAAGAGCGCGCCGGACGGCTACACCCTCATGATCATCAGCTCGACTCCGTTTGTCACGCTGCCGCATCTGCAGAAGGTGCCCTACGATGCGCTGAAGGATCTGGTCGGCGTGACGCAGACCACGCTCCTCACTTATGCCTTCGTCGTCAATCCCGCGACCGGGATCGGCTCGATCCAGGATTTGATCGCCCGGGCGAAGAAAGACCCCGGGCGGTTCAATTACGCGAGCGCCGGGAACGGCTCCGGGCAGCACCTCTACGTGGAGCTGCTCAAGCACGCGGCGGACATAAACCTCACTCACGTGCCGTACAAAGGCGCCGCGCCGGCGCTCCAGGCCGTGCTTTCCGGAGAACCGGGCATGATGCTCGACGTGACCGTCGCCGTAGTACCGCACGTCAAGGCGGGCAAGCTGCGCGCCCTCCTGGTCACCGGCAGCACGCCGCTCGAGCAGCTGCCGGGCGCGGTTCCCTTCGATTCGCTCTTTCCAGGACTCGGCATCCCGGGATGGCACGGGGTATTCACCACGGGCGGAACACCGAGGCCGGTGCTCGACAAGCTCGCCGCGGACATTCGCTCGGTGCTGCGGATCCCGGCGGTCGCGAACCGCTTCCGCGAGCTGGGGGTCGAGCCCTCCGGCGTGTCCGGCGACGCGTTCAACGACGTCGCGCGGCGCGATTACGAGCGCTGGGGCGAGATCATCCGCAGGAACAACTTGCGGGCGGATTGAATCAGCCCGCGAAGCGCGGCTCGGGAACGCCGCGGATGCCGAGGCCGGTGATGCGGAAGAGGCTCCCCGCGAGGAACTGCGGCTTCGCTTCTCTTGCGAACCGGCCGTGCGCCGCCGGGTGCTTCACACGCGCCATCGAGGTCACGTAGATCTCGTCGAGCTTTTCCCCGCCGAAGGCGACGCTGGTGATGTTCCTCACCGGCATGCCGATGCGCCGCTCGACGCTCCCGTCGGGCGCATAGCGCACGAGGTCGCCCGAGATCAGCTGCGCGTTCCATACGCAGCCCTCGGCATCGACGGTCGAGCCGTCGGCGACACCCGCATCGCTCTTGAACGAGGCGAAAAGCCGCTTGTTCGAGGGTGTGCCGGTCGCGAGGTCGTAGTCGTAGGCCCAGATCTCGCCCTGGAAGGTGTCGGCAAAGTAGAACGTCTTGTCGTCGGGGCTCCAGCACGGCCCGTTCGAGCAGATGATGCCGTCGTCCACC
>VBDE01000065.1 GCA_005883665.1 Betaproteobacteria bacterium | reverse complement strand
CGAACATCTGCCGCGGGATCAGTTCGCGCATTCTCGAAACCAGATCTCGGCCGCGGTAGGACGCGTTTTCCCGGTGCACCATGAGGGACAAGGCATCGACCCGCTCTCCGTTGATGAGGATGTCGAGCTTCACCATGTCGGCGGCGCGATACTCCTTGAATTCGTAGTCGAGCGAGGCGTAGCCGCGGCTCGCGGATTTGAGCTTGTCGAAAAAATCCATCACCACCTCGTTGAGCGGCATCTCGTAGGTCAGCATCACCTGGCGCCCGTGATATTGCATGTTCTTCTGCACTCCGCGCTTTTGCGTGCACAGGGTCATGATCGCTCCGACGTACTCCTGCGGCACGAAAATGACCGTTTCGATAATCGGCTCGCGAATCTCGTCGATTTTCGAGGGATCCGGCATTTTCGCCGGGTTCTCGATGCGCGCGACCGTGCCGTCGCGCAGCTGAATCTCGTACACGACGGTGGGAGCGGTGGTCACGAGCGCCATGTCGTATTCGCGCTCGAGGCGTTCCTGCACGATATCCATGTGCAGCAGGCCGAGAAACCCGCAGCGGAATCCGAAGCCCAGAGCCTGGGAAGTTTCCGGCTCGTAGTGCAGCGATGCGTCGTTGAGCTTCAGCTTCTCCAGCGCGTCGCGCAGCGCTTCGTACTCGCTCGCTTCGACCGGATAGAGCCCGGCGAACACCTGCGGTTTGATCTCCTTGAAACCCGGCAGCGGCACCGCCGCGGGACGATTTACCAGGGTAATGGTGTCGCCGACGCGCGCGTGCTGGAGCTCCCTCACTCCGGCCGTGACGAATCCCACCTCTCCAGCCGAAAGCTGCTCGCGGCCTTGCGACTTGGGCGTGAACACGCCGACCTGCTCGCACAGATGGACCGCCTGCGTGGACATGAGCAGCAGCTTGTCCTTTGGCCGGATGATTCCGTCCACGAGGCGCACCAGCATGATCACGCCGACGTAATTGTCGAACCACGAATCGATGATCAATGCTTTCAACGGCGCATCGGGATCTCCCTTGGGGGGCGGAATGCGATGGATCACGGCCTCGAGAACGTCCTCCACCCCCTCCCCGGTCTTGGCGCTCACGAGCAAGGCATCGCTTGCCTTGATGCCGATGACGTCCTCGATCTCCTGGATGGCGCGCTCCGGATTGGCCGAGGGCAGGTCGATCTTGTTGAGCACCGGCACGACCTCGACGCCCTGCTCGATAGCGGTGTAGCAATTGGCGACGGTCTGCGCCTCCACTCCTTGGCTTGCGTCCACCACAAGAAGCGCTCCTTCGCACGCGGCGAGCGAGCGCGACACTTCATATGAGAAATCGACATGCCCGGGAGTATCGATAAGATTCAAGTTGTAGGTCTTTCCGTCGCGCGAAGTGTATTGCAGCGCCGCGGTCTGCGCCTTGATCGTGATGCCACGCTCACGCTCCAGATCCATCGAATCGAGCACCTGCTCCGACATTTCGCGCTCCGACAACCCGCCGCAGCGCTGGATGAAACGGTCTGCGAGCGTCGACTTGCCGTGATCGATATGGGCAATGATCGAAAAATTGCGGATGTGCTGCATCGGCCTACAAAAAAGGGTGCCGCTCAGCACCCTTCTTTCCCAGTTCCAAGACTTTGAATTTTAGCGCATTTAAGCGGGATATGCAGCGAGTTAACCGGGCGCACCTTCGCCCTTGACGGTTACGAACAGATTGCTCTCGCCGCGGCGCACGTGGAGGGTCAGAATGGTGTTGCGCTCCAGTTGTGCGAGAAGCTTGTTGAACTGTTCCGTGGATCTCACTTCGGTGGTCTGGCCTTTGCTGGTCACCGCCGTGATCACGTCGCCCGCGCGCACATCCGCGCGGCGATTGGTGCGGACTTCTTCGACGATCACGCCGCCTCCCAGCTTCAGGTCGCGCTTTTGCTCCGCGGTAAGATCGACGACCGCGAAACCGAGGCGATTGGCCGCCTGCTCCGGCGGCTTTCCGCGGCGCTCGCTGCGGCTCGCGACTCGATCCTCGGGCAACTCCCCGACCGTGACGGTGATCTCCCGGGTCGCGCCCTTGCGCCACAGCTCGATGGGGGCCTTGATCCCGGGCTTGGTGCTGCCGACGATGCGAGGCAACTCGTTCGAGCTCGATACAGGCTTGCCGTCGAACTTGAGAATGATGTCGCCCGTCTCCACCCCCGCCTTCTCGGCGGGGCCGCCCTTCTCGACGGAATTGACGAGGGCCCCAACGGGCCTGGACAGGCCGAACGACTCAGCGAGTTCCTTCGAGACTTCCTGGATCACGACGCCGATTCGCCCGCGGCTGACGCGGCCGAACTGGCGCAGCTGACTCTGCACCTCCATCGCGACGTCGATCGGAATCGCGAAGGAAAGCCCCATAAAGCCGCCGGTACGGCTGTAGATTTGCGAATTGATTCCCACGACTTCGCCGCGCATGTTGAACAAGGGTCCGCCGGAGTTCCCCGGGTTGATCGCGACGTCGGTCTGAATGAAGGGGACGAAGTTCTCCTGCGGCAGGCTGCGGCCTTTGGCGCTGACAATGCCCGCGGTGACGGTGCTGTCGAAACCGAACGGCGAGCCGATTGCGACGACCCATTCGCCGACCTTGAGCCGGTTCGGATCGCCCATCCGTACGGCCGGCAGCCCGGTCGCATCGATCTTGATCAGCGCGAGATCGGTGCGTCTGTCCGCGCCGATCACGCGAGCCTTGAATTCGCGTTTGTCGTTCAGGCGAACGGTGATCTCATCCGCGGAGTCGACGACGTGCGCGTTGGTGAGAACGTAGCCGTCGGTACTGATGATGAAGCCCGAGCCGAGCGAACGGCTCTCGAAATCGCGAGGGCCCTGTCCGCCGGGACCCGGCGGGCGCGGGATGAAGCGCCGGAAGAAATCGTAGAGCGGATCGTCTTCCTCGAGGTTCGGAATTTGCGGCGAAGCACGGCGCTCGCGCACCTGTGTGGTGCTGATATTGACGACGGTGGGGCCTTGCCTCTCGGCGAGCTCGGTGAAATCGGGAAGCTCGCGACCCTGCGCGACCAGCACGGAGGGCAAGCCGAGCAGCAGACAGATAAACAGTACTCTCGCCATCAAAATGGTCCTCGGAATCGAACCGGCAGAAAACCGCGATGCAACCCCGGTACCGGGGAGCCGGACCGATTCAACTATGGACTTACCGGGGTTTTACTTGCGGTATTCCACCGCATCGGCGATGTATTTTACGCTCTCTGCAGGCGCTTCGCCGACCACCGTAACCCAGTAGCTGCCCACCGGACGCATATAGACGTTGACCGGCCCCTGCCGCACCAGGCCCGGCTGCGGCGCCGGCTGCTTGCTCGCCGCGGGCTCGATGAATACCGAGATCGCTGCAAGCCCGTCGGACAGCACGATATGCCCGACACCGCCGATGCCTCCCATGGTGCGAATCAGCTCGGCCACGGTGCGAAAGCCCGCAGGCTTGGAACGGATCGTCCATCCGGCTTCCGCCAGGTTGGCGCGGGTAGCGCCCGAATCCTCGACGCGCCAGTCCCGGCTTTCGCGGAAATAGCGCGCCTTCAGCTGATCGCGACCGATGTGGCCGCCGATCTTGAGCTGCGTGAATGCGAACTGCTCCACCATCCGGTTCTTCTCATCGAAGGTCTTCGCCTTGAGCAGCATGCCGGTATTGAGATCCGCCCAAAGCCGGTGACCGTATCGCATCCGGTCTTTCGGCTCCAGCGCGAGGACCTGGCAACTGTAGCCCCCGACGCGCTCGATCTCGCGCTTCCTGATGGTGTAGTTCTCAGACACGTCCTTGAGCTGCTCTGAGAGGATCGCGGGAAACGGCCGGCGGCCGGGCTGCTTGTCGATCTTCACCGTCAGGCTCCCAGGCAGGTAGCACACGACCTCGTCGCCATTGCGGATGATCTCGCGCGGCTCTCCGTCCAGGGTCTCCAGCCGCTCGCGCGGTACCGAGGACTCGACGACGTGAGTAATGCGGGAGGTTTCGACCTGCTGGCCCTGCTGGTATACGAACGTGCCGGAATAGCTGAGTTTTTCCGTGGCGGCGTAGATGCGCTGAAGCCATTGCAGCGCGGAGGGTTCGGTCTGGGCTATCGCCGCGGATACCGGAAGCAGGAACAGCGGGATCCTCATCCCCTGCCACACGCGCGACGCGAAGGGCGGCGTCATTTCCTAGCGACCCCACCCTCGTCAGCTGCGCCGCGCACGTAGGTCGCGATCCCTTGCATAGCGCTCCTATGGGAATAAGGCTGATGGGCGAGCAGGTAGTTCTCGACTTCGGGGAGCGGCACGCTGGAGACCAGGGTTCCCTGGGCTGCGGCCGTGTCCGAGGCCGGACCTCCGGCCAGATGCGGCTCGGCACGCCAGCCGGGGGAAGCCGTCCACACGACGAATGCCACTGCGGCGACGCTGGCAGCGGCGCTCATGGCGTACCAGCCAAGGCGCCTGGCGGGGGTCTTTTCCGGCCGCGGGGCGAGCACTGTGGGCTCCTCGCGAAGGCGAGCGACTACGCGATCGGCGATCCCCGGGCTGATCTGGCCCCTGAGCGCATCGCCGATCAGGTGGTAGGTATTCCATGCGCTGCGCAATTCCGGGTCCGCTCGGAGCCGCCCGAGGTGCGCGTGAAGGCTGTCGCCTTGAAGCTCGCCGTCAATCAGCGCCGATAGTTTTTCCTTCATGGTCACCACCTTTGGTTCTTGCGCGTGTCAAGCAAAGGTCGCAGCTTTTCGGCGATTGCCTCGCGCGCGCGGAATATTCTCGAACGAACGGTGCCGATCGGGCAATTCATGATGGTTGCAATATCCTCGTAACTCAAGCCTTCGATCTCGCGCAGCGTGATGGCGTTGCGCAGCTCTTCGGGCAGTTGCATCAAGGTGTCGTTGACGTTTTTCGCGATCTCCCTGGACATCAGCATGCTCTCGGGCGTGTTGATGTCGCGCAATTGCTCGCCGCCCTCGAATCCCTCCGCGTCCTCCGAATCGAACTCGGTCGTGGTCGGGACGCGCCTCCCCAGCGCGACCAGGTAGTTCTTCGCCGTGTTGATGCCGATCCGGTATAACCACGTATAAAACGCGCTGTCGCCTCGGAACGAGGGCAGCGCGCGGTAGGCCTTGATGAACGTCTCCTGCGCGACATCTTCGACCTCTGTCGAGTCCCGGATGAACCGGGACAGCAACCGCACCAGCTTTCGCTGGTATTTCGACACCAGCAGCTCAAAGGCATGCTTGTCGCCTCGCTGGGCCTGCTCGACCAGCTGCTGGTCGAGATCCCGCTCATCCATCAGCCGCCGTCCCTGACGAAGCGGTTTTGCGCTTCTGCTCGAAGTTGTCCACGGGCGGCGGCCAGTATACAGCAGTGCGTACGCGGACCCGGGGACCCTGCAGCTACAGACCCGTCCCTTGACGAATAGTTCAGCCCCCAGCGGGGTTATTCCGTGCCGCCCCGAGTCGGGCTCCCGCCGGATACGGCATCACCGCGCCAACGCAGCCAGACTCGAAGGCGCCGAAAGTCCTCGGGTAGGGCCGAATCGCCCATGAGGACCAGCCATTTGCGGCCGCGCCCCGTCTGATCGAGCCCCAAGACTACCAATGCCGCCGAAACAAAATGGTCGCTGCGAAGCCTGCCTTCATGCCACCCGCCGTTGCGGTCCCGCCAGGAAGCGCGCCCGTCCTCCCGCAACTCCAGCGACACCGCCGCTCGGGGCGACCGGTGCAGGACTTCGGAAAGGCAGCCGCTCGCCGAGAGCAGGATGCCGAAACCGACCAGAACCTGCGGCCAACCGGCCAAGCTCACCCAGGTGGCCGCGAACGCGAGAACATGGGCAGCGAGAAGCACGCCCGCAAGCTTGAGCGAGGGCTTGAGGTCGAGCTGCAGGGTGGACGCAGCCGACATGAGCGCTCGTGTTCACCTTTCGGGATCAAATGCGTTTGAAAATCAGTGTTCCGTTGGTGCCTCCGAACCCAAAAGAGTTCGACAGGGCGGAGCGCAGCGGCATGCGCCGGGCCGCGTTGGGCACGTAATCGAGATCGCAAGCCGGGTCCTGGTTGAACAGGTTTGCGGTCGGGGGCGCGACCTGATCGCGAATTGCCAGCACCGAGAAAATCGCCTCCACTCCTCCGGCCGCACCGAGCAGGTGCCCGGTCATGGATTTCGTCGAGCTCACTGCGAGCTTCCTTGCATGATCGCCGAAACAGCGTTTGACCGCTATGGTCTCGGCGAGGTCGCCTAGAGGTGTCGAGGTACCGTGGGCGTTGATGTAGTCGATGTCCTCGCGATTGAGTCTGGCGTTGTGCAAGGCGTTCTGCATACAGCGAGCCGCCCCCTCCCCGTCCTCCTGAGGCGCGGTCATGTGGTAGGCGTCACCGCTCATCCCGTAACCGGCAAGCTCGGCTTAGAGCTTTGCGCCGCGCCGCCTCGCGTGCTCGAATTCCTCGAGCACCACCACTCCGGCTCCCTCTCCCAGAACGAATCCGTCACGGT
>VBDE01000064.1 GCA_005883665.1 Betaproteobacteria bacterium | reverse complement strand
AGACCTCCGGCCCAAGGAACCCTCGAAGCGCTCCCTTCTCGCGAAGATCTGGTGGCAAGCGCGCGAGCACTTCGGCGAAGCGCCCGCCGATGCGATCGCCGAGCCGGAGCGCATGCCGATCCATGATGTGCTGCATCGCCTTCCGGCCGGCTTCGCTTTGCCGAAAGCGCCACCTTCAGCGAAGTGGACGGCGCCGGACGAGGGACGGCAGGAAGAGGAGATCGAGTTCTCATGGGCCGGAGAAACGGCGCGTCATGTCGGAACGATCGTGCATCGCTGGCTGCAGCGCATCGCCGATGATGAGTTGCGCACGTGGGACGCGACGCGCATCGATGCGCTCGCGAGCCGCTTTGCAAAGGAACTCGAGCGGCGTGGCATTCCGCCGCGTGACCTGAAGGCTTCCACCGAGCAGGTCAGCGTTGCCCTGAAGAACGCGATCTCAGACGAGCGCGGTCGCTGGGTTCTCGGTCCGCATCCCGAAGCACGCAGCGAGCATCGCATCCGCGTAACAGGCGCTGCCGGGGCGAACACCTACATCGTGGATCGCATCTTCCGCACGGTGGAGGATGTGCGGTGGATCGTTGACTACAAGACCAGCAGCCACGAAGGCAGGGACCCCGAGGGGTTTCTCGACCGCGAGCGGGAGCGCTATCGCGCGCAGCTGGAGCGGTACGCCGGGGCGCTCGCGGGTGGCGAAAATACGATGCTCGGATTGTATTTCCCGTTGCTGGCCGGCTGGAGACAGTGGCGGTGATGGAGACAAGCACCGCGCTCGCGCTCCTCGCCTCGGCCTTTCTCGGCACCGCGGTCGTGATCGCGAACGTCGGCCTTCGCTACCTCGATCCGGCGCGGGGAGCGCTCGTCAGCATTCCCTCGACGACGCTGCTCTTCTGGCTGCTCGCGCTGTTCCTCTTTCGTGGCAAGGGCTGGAACGCGAGCGCGTTCGCGATCTTCGCAGCCGTGGGGCTGATCTTTCCCGCATTGGTCACGTTTCTCAATTTCGCCTCAAACCGCCTGACGGGGCCGACTGTCGCCGGAACGATCTCGAGTACGACGCCGCTGTTCGCGGTTTTGGGCGCGATTCTTTTTCTCGGCGAGCGGCTCACTCCGGCCGCCGCGGCCGGGACCGCGGCGATCGTGCTCGGGGTCGTCGCGCTCACCGCGCGCGGCGCGGACCTGCCGCGCACGTGGGCTGCGTGGGTGATCCTACTGCCGCTCGCGGGCGCGGCGATCCGCGGCGGAGCGCAGGCGACCGTCAAAGGAGGGCTCGCGCTGTGGCCCGATCCCTTCGTCGCGGCGCTCGTCGGCTACACGGTGTCTTCGGCGACGATCTTCGCGTCCAACCGCGCTTTCGTCACGCGCGCAAGCAAAGCGCTCGACCGGCGCGGCATCTGCTGGTTCGTGGCAGTCGGGCTCTGCAATGGACTGGGAGTGCTCGCCATGTACGCGGCGCTCAACCGCGGGCAGGTGAGCGTGGTCTCGCCGCTGGTCGCGACCTATCCGCTATTCACGCTCGCGCTCTCCGCGCTGTTTCTGCGCGAAGAGAGATTCGGCCCGCGCGTGCTGCTGGGGGTCGCGCTAACGGTTGCCGGGGTCGTGGTACTGGCGCGCGCCTGAACGCGCATATGCACCCCCGGTGCTGAGGTGGTACTGACTTGGCGATGGATTCAACCGATGCTCGTCGGCGTTTCGTCTACCGAGCACCGATCAAGATTTGCCCGTTTAAGTCCGCTCGCATCGCTCTATTTGCCTCCTTCATTTCTTCGAAATCTTGTTGAGTGCATATTGGCGAGCTCAATTTGGTCCTATATGCCCGGCTGACCGAGACAAGGTTTCCGTTCAATGCGTATGCGGATCGGTAGTAAAAGTATTTGCTGTCGAGCTCGATCCCGGTTGGAATCTTCGTAATAGTCATTGATTCGGGGAACTCGAACACCGATTCCTCCGCAAGCTCAGTGTTCAAACAGACAAATGGAAGCCTGCGCTCGTTTTCACGGTCGAGGTTTCTCACGATTGACCATATGCCGGCGCCGAAGCTTGTAAAGGCCGGTGCCGCGGAAGGCCCGGGCAAGATCACCAGGGATTCTATACGGCCGTTCATGCTAAGGCGATATTCATCGCGCCTTTCGCTTGGGTTGCCCACTTCAAGCTTTCCATCCCCTTGAAGATTCAACCTCTGGAGGAGTCTCCGTACGAGCGTCGCCCGATCGTTGGGTGCAATGTTCTCTATAATTTGGCGAGAGGGTTCCGCCTTCGAGCCTTGTGTTATTTCGGTTTCAGTGAAAGTGGCAGATCCGTCCGCGTCAATTCTGATTTTGATGTTGGTTGTGATCTTCCCTGCCTGCCGGTCAGGCGTGGTTGCAAGCTTTCCCTTTTTTGTAAGTACAACCGGTTTCCCCAATTCCGCCTCCGGCAAGTAGCCGAATTCCGTCTGCGCAGCCGTGGGATCAAGGTATAAGTCCAAGGAAGGGATATAGGTAATGACGTGATTGATGGTCCCTAAGGCCGGAGCGGTGGGCAGACGATATGCGTTGCCTGAGTTTATGAGAGCGGGAGTGCTCTCAATGCCTACCGCAGTAAGCATGGCCTCAAGCAGGGTCACGTGATCTTTGCAGTCACCGTAAAAATTGTCGAGCACGGTGTCGGCCGCATGCGGTACGACTCCGCCGGGTCCAACGAACACAGCAACGTAGCGGATATTTTTCCGTACCCATTCGTGCAACGCCTTGGCCTTCTCCTTCAGATCAGCAATGCCGGCTGTCAACTTTTCTGCCAGGGCTTTGACCTTGGCCGTCGGTATCGTCTTGTCGGCCGCCCCGCTCTCGTAGGCCTTTGCGAACGCGGCATAGCCGGGGAATGTGGAAACAAATAACCTGTCTCCGTAGTCGGCATAGGACACGGACCCTGTTTCGGGGCGCGGACGTTTGCTGGGGATGTGCACCCACTCGTACTGCGTGCGATCGCCGGTCGTAACCGGTTCGAGCCTCCGGAACCCGGCGCTGTCGCCCTGGAGCTTCATGGCCGCGGGCAGATCGTAGATCACACGGAACTCTTTGAATGGAAAGGGTCCTCGTAACGTGAAATTCTGGAAATATCCGGGGAAAAGCGGTGTGTGTTGTTTGCGCTGGAGCTTGACGTACACTCGATCCTGTACCGCCACCTCAGGGAAGATGATCGCCTTGAATTGGATATCTTGGAACATCGGAGCGTTGAACGACCGCGGCTCTTGCTGCATCCGAATCTGATCTTCCTTGACTTGAACCCTTCGACCGTCCGGCTTTTGCGTGTAGGCATCCAGAACATCGATAGTCTCCAGGGACGCATTGAATTGGAAATAGAGCTGCGCCGAGCTCTTTATGCCGCGGCTCTGCATGATCAATCTTTGTTCTTCGATGATTTGAACGTAACTGCCATCGGACTGTACCGTGAAGTGCTGTATGTACTTTTCGATCCTAACCGCCGGATCGTCGGCGCCCTCCTGAGCGCGACCGTGCGCGGGCAGGATCAATACAGCAACCAAACAAAAACGGTACAGCGCGTTGTAAAAATTACTCATGCATGAGTGCGCCAAGTTTCTCGGGGAACCGGTTTTGAGCCTGGAGCGCGTGCGGTCTAGCTACATAATCGGGGTGACCTATGGCTCCCGCGGGCGCTACTCGAGGTACTTCGCCGCCGGCACGTCGCGCGAGTACTGGGGCCCTGAGATGAACTGCTTCGGGTCGTAGGTCCAGAACTGGCTCACGCCGGGATAGGTGGCGATGGTGGTGTTGACGAGCTGGTCGCCCTTGCGCTCGACCTTGCGGATGTAGATGTTGAGGATGGGCTTGCCGTACTCGCCGAGGCGGGTCGGTCCCATCGGCCCGTGGTCGAGCTTCACTTCATGCAGCGCTCGGATGAACGCGGGCTTGTCCTCGAACCTGCCCTTGACGCGTTTCATCGCCTCCTCGAGCCACAGGCCCGCGGTGTAGGTGCCGGCGGTGTAGAAGCCGGGCGTCACCTTGTACTCGCGCTGGATCGATTCGACGAAGCGCCTGTTATCGGGTGTGTCGCGGTCCACCGTGTACCAGCTCGCCGAGTACACGCCGAGCGCCTCGTCGCCCATGTTCTTGAGGATGCCCTCATCGACGAAGGTCGGGTTGCCGAAGAGCGGCAGCTTGAAGCCGTACTCCTTGTAGGCGCGCAGGAAGCGCAAGGGGTTCGAGCCGGCGAAGCCGGCGTAGATGCCGTCGACGTTGGTCTTGAGCTGGCCGATGAACGAGCCGTAGTCGGGCACGTTGAGCGGCGGCCACAGCTTTTGCACGACGCGGCCGCCGCCGTCCTCGAACACGCGGTGGAATCCCGCAGCGCCCTCGTGGCCATAGGTGAAGTCGTCCGCGATCATCGCGATGCGCTTAAGCCTGAGCTTCTTCGCGGCGTAGTCGCCGAGCGCGTACATCGGCTGCGCCGCCGTGCCATACACGTGGATGACGTAGTCGCTCTGCTTCTTCTGCGCGAGGTCGTTCTGCGCCGCCGAGGTCGGCGTGATCAGCGGCGTTTTCGAGGACAGCATGTATTCGTCGATGGCGAGAGCCTCGAAGGTGGCGAGCGGGCCGATGATCACGTGGACCTTCTCGCGCTCGACGAGCTCCTGCGTTTTCGTTTTCGCGAGAGCGGGCTGCCCGGCCGTGTCGGCGAAGATGATGTCGACCTTGCGTCCTGCGAAGGCGTAGTTGCGCTCCTTCAACAGCAGGTTGATGCCTTCCTCCATCTGCCGGCCGCCCGCGGCGAGCGGACCTGTGCGCACTGTGAGGAAGCCCACCCGCAGGTTGTCGCTCTGCGCGAAGGCCTCGTTCGACGGCAGGGAGGCCGCCGCGAAGGCGAGCACCGCAAGCGACGACAGAAACCGATTTGAAGGGCTCATGACTCCTCCGATGGATGTTGATACGGGTTTGTTCTGGTTGCCTTTATCCTACCAGCATCGGCCTCGCCGGACAGTCGTGCGGCGTTACAATGGCCGTCCCGTCCCTCCACAGAGCAGGCATGCGTCCCGATTTGCTCGCGCTCGCTTCGGGCCTCGCCGCGCGCGAGGAGCGCTTCGCGCTGGTCACGGTCGTGCGGCGCGAGCCGCCCAGTTCCGCGCGCGTCGGCGATGTCGCCGTGGTGACGGAGACGGGCGAGTACTACGGCTGGGTGGGCGGCGGATGCACGCGATCGACCGTGCTGCGCGAAGCGCGGCGGGCGATCGCCGACGGAGAGCCGCGGCTGCTCAGTCTTTCGCCCGCCCCCGGGGAAGAGCAACGTCCGGGGCTCGTCGCCCTTCCCATGACTTGCGACAGCGGAGGTACCGTGGAAATCTACGTCGAGCCGGTGTTGCCGGTTGCGCGGCTGGTTCTTTTCGGAAGCTCGCCCGCGGTGCGCGTGCTCGCGCGAATCGGCCACGCCATGGGCTACCGCGTCGAGGTTGTCGACGCGGACGCCGACAAAGCCGCGTTTCCGGACGCCGAACGCGTGCTGCAGTCGATAGCCCCCGACGCGCTGCCGCGCGGGGCGCATGTGCTCGTCGCGACGATGGGCGAGCGCGACTTGGAGGCGATCGAGGCGGTCGCCGCGCGTGCCCCGGCCTACCTCGGCGTCATCGCGAGCCCCAAGCGCTTCGCCCAGCTGCGCGACGCGTTGCTTGCCCGCGGCGTTCCGCGCACCGTGCTGGAGAGCATCGCCGCGCCTGCGGGGCTGGACATCGGGGCGCGCACGCCGGAGGAAATCGCCCTCAGCATCATGGCTCAAATCGTAGAGCGGCGCCGGCGTGCGGCGGAGCCGGCGTTGGGGACTTCGGCGCCTGCCACGGGCGCGCGTCACACCGCCGAGGTGAACGGAATCAAATACTACTTCTGCTGTTCGGGTTGCCGCACCCAGTTCCTCTCCGAACCGGCGCGCTACCCTGCCGCCAAGGCGCACCGGTCGTAAAGATGGCTTGCTCCGCTTCGTCGCCTGAGGTATCGTCGGCGGGACAAGAATAATATCCCGTCGGCATGCGTTTACGCGGGGTGATGCGGCGCCGCGATCCAACGGGCCGCCTTGTTCTGTTTCGGTCTGTAGGGCTTGTAGCGCGCAACGCGCGGAAAGGGGAGACCGATGATTCCTGCGGCATTCGATTATCACCGTCCTGACACGCTCGACGAGGCATTGAAGCTGCTGAAGAAGCACGGCGACGACGCGAAGGTGCTCTCGGGCGGCATGAGCCTCCTGCCCATGCTCAAGCTACGCCTAGCTTCGTTTGCGCACCTCGTCGATATCGGGCGCATTCCGGGGCTCGATACCCTCAAGGAAGAGAAGGGAACGCTGCGCATCGGCGCGATGGTGCGGCAGGTGGCCCTCGAGCGCTCCGATCTCATCCGGACCAAGTATCCCATTCTCGCGGATGCCATCCCCCTGATCGCGGATCCGCTGGTGCGCAACCGCGGAACCATCGGCGGAAACGTGGCCAACGGCGATCCCGGGAACGACCAGCCGGCGATCATGCTGGCGCTCGGCGCGACCTTTGTCGCGCGCGGCTCCAAGGAGCGCAGCATACCGGCTAGCCAGTTCTACAAAGGGCTTTACTCCACCGCCCTCGCGCCAGGCGAGATCCTCACCGAGATCCGCATTCCGGCGCCGCCGCCCAAGAGCGGCGGGGCCTACGCCAAGTTGAAGCGCAAGACCGGCGACTTCGCGGTCGCGGCCGCTGCGGTCCAGCTGACGCTCGGGAAGAACGGCGCGATCGAGCGCGCCGGCATCGGCCTCACCAATGCGGGGCTCACGCCGGTCGAGGCGGTCGACGCGGCGAAGTATCTCGCCGGCAAGATGCCGGACGAAAAAACCATAGCGGAAGCGGCGAAGATGGCCGCGGCGAAAAGCTCGCCGAGCGCCGACCGGCGCGGCTCGGTCGAGTACAAGAAGGAAATGGCACGGGTTCTGACGGCGCGCGCACTGCGTAAAGCGGTCCAGCGCGCGGGAGGAAACTAAATGGCCAAGCACAGGATCAGCGTCACCATCAACGGCGCCGCGCGCGAGGCGGAAGTCGAATCGCGCCTCCTGCTCGTCCACCTCATCCGCGAGGTGTTCAGGATGACGGGAACTCACGTCGGCTGCGACACCTCGCACTGCGGCGCGTGCACCGTGATCCTCGACGGCAACCCGGTGAAGTCGTGCACGGTGCTCGCGGTGCAGGCCGACGGCGCGAAGATCACCACGGTCGAAGGCCTGGAGCAGGGCGGCAAGCTCCATCCGGTGCAGGAAGGCTTCACCGAGAAGCACGGCCTGCAATGCGGTTTCTGCACGCCCGGCATGCTGATGACCACCAGCGCGCTCCTCGAGCGCAACAAGAACCCGAGCGAGCAGCAGATCCGCGAGGCCATCGCCGGCAACCTGTGCCGCTGCACCGGCTACGTGAACATCGTGAAGGCCGTGCAGTACGCGGCCGAGAAGATGCGCTAAGAGTCAGGAGACGTCATGAGCGAACCCAGAACCGACGCCAAGATCTGCGGCATGGGCCATTCTATGAAGCGCAAGGAGGACCCGCGCTTCATCCGCGGCCAGGGCCGCTATATCGACGACTTCGTGCTGCCCGGAATGCTCTACATGGACATCGTGAGGAGCCCGCATGCGCACGCGAGAATCAAGAAGATCGATACCACGCGCGCCTTGAAGATCCCCGGCGTGCTCGCGGTGATCGACGGGCCAACGCTCGCCAAGTACAACCTGCACTGGATGCCCACCATCTCCGCGGACACGCAGATGGTGCTTCCGATCGACGAGGTCATGTACCAGGCTCAGGAAGTGTGCGCGGTGATCGCGACCGAGCGCTACATCGCGGCCGACGGCGTCGATGCGGTCGAGGTCGAGTACGAGCCTCTTCCGGTGATGGTCGATCCGCACAAATCGCTCGCACCGGGGGCGCCGGTGCTCCGCAAGGACAAGGAGGGCAAGAAGGACAACCTCGCTTTTCACTGGCAGGCCGGAGACAAGGCGGATGCCGAGCGCGCGCTCGCCGCGTCCGATGTCGTGATAAGCGAGAACGTCTATCTTCCGCGCATCCACGTCGCCTCGATGGAGACCTGCGGTTGCATCGCCGACTTCGATACCGCGCAGGGCAAGCTCACTGTATACATGACCACGCAGGCGCCGCACGCTGTGCGCACGGTGCTCGCGCTGGTTGCGGGCCACGTCGGCCTGTCGGAGGAGAGAATCCGCGTCGTGTCGCCCGACATCGGCGGCGGCTTCGGCGGCAAGGTGCCCGTCTACCCGGGCTACGTGGTCGCGACCTTCGCGCGCGACTACCACATGAAGGTGGAGCTCGGCGCGAAGAAGGACGGCACCATGACCTCGCTCAAGATCAAGACGGTGGCCGACCACGGCTACTCCAACGCCTCGGCGAACCCGTCGAAATTCCCGGCGGGCCTCTTCTCGATCTGCACTGGCTCCTACGATCTGAAGCACGCCTTCTGCGAGGTCGATGCGGCCTACACGCACAAACCGCCGGGGGGTGTGGCCTACCGCTGTTCCTTCCGCGTCACGGAAGCCGTGCACGCGATCGAGCGCGCCACCGACGCGCTCGCGCAGAAGCTCAACATGGACCCGGCGGAACTCCGCATGAAGAACTTCATCAAGCCCGAGCAGTTCCCGTACAAATCGGTGCTCGGCTGGGAGTACGACAGCGGCAATTACGGCGTGGCGCTGAAGAAGGCGATGGACATCATCGGCTACGACTCGCTGCGCAGCGAGCAGGCCGAGAAGCGCAAAAAGGGCGAGCTGATGGGCATCGGCATCTCGAGCTTCACCGAGATCGTCGGCGCCGGCCCGTCGCGGGACTTCGACATCCTCGGCATCAAGATGTTCGACTCGGCCGAGATCCGCGTCCACCCGACCGGCAAGGCGATCGCGCGCTTCGGCACCAAGAGCCAGGGACAGGGCCACGAGACGACCTACGCCCAGATCGTCGCCGAAGAGCTGGGGATTCCCGCCGCGCACATTCAGGTGGAAGAGGGCGACACCGACACTGCGCCTTACGGGCTCGGCACCTACGCGAGCCGCTCGACGCCCACCTCGGGCGCGGCTGCCGCGCTTGCCTCGCGCAAGATCCGCGACAAGGCGAAGAAAATCGCGGCGCACCTCCTCGAAGTGAGCGAGCAGGACCTCGAATGGGAGCCCGGGAAGTTCTTCGTCAAGGGCGCGCCCCAGATGGCGAAGACCATCCAAGAGTGCGCGTTCGCGGCGTACACCAACCATCCGCAGGGCATGGAGGCGGGGCTGGAGGCCGTGCACTACTACGACCCGCCGAATCTCACGTTCCCCTTCGGCAGTTACATCTGCGTGGTGGACATCGACCGCGGCACGGGCGACGTGAAAGTCAGGCGCTTCGTCGCGGTCGACGACTGCGGCAACATCATCAACCCGATGATCGTCGAGGGCCAGATCCACGGCGGCCTCACGCAAGGGATCGGCCCCGCGCTGTACGAGGAGATCAGCTACGACGACGAGGGCAACATCTCGGGCGGCAGCTTCATGGACTACTACGTGCCCACGGCGCTCGAGACCCCGCACTGGGAGACCGACAAGACCACGACGCCCTCGCCGCACCATCCCTTCGGCGCGAAGGGCGTCGGAGAGTCGGCAACGGTGGGTGCGCCTCCGGCGATTGCGAACGCCGTAGTCGACGCGCTCAGGCATCTCGGTGTGACGCACCTCGACATCCCGATCACGCCCGAGAAGGTGTGGACGATCCTGAAGAACAAGGGTGTCGCGGAGTAGCGCTTGACGCGGAGCGCCTGCCGTCCGCCGAGCGCGGGTCTGGCGTCTAGTCCGAATGACACATCAGACCGACGATGTTCAGAAATATGATTTAGGTAAATAGGCTGAGGGGGAGTGTGCCCTTTCCCCTGTTGTTCAAATCATCTGGGGGGTGAACCGTTGGGCGTCGAGACAGGCGCTGCCGCCTTTGATTCGCTGAGTGCGAGTGCGGCGCAGGTTCGCGTGCGACTCGAGCTCGCGAGTCGGCTCGGCTCGCTCGCCGCCGGCGCTCGCGACCTCGGGGAGCTGTTCCGCGCGCTCCATGGAGAGACCGAGCGCGCGATGGACGCGACGATCTTTCTCTTCGCCCTCTACGACGAGGCGAGCGAGACGGTGCAGGTCGTCCGTCAGATGGACCGCGGCGTCGAGCACTCCGGCGGTTCGTTTCCCCTGGGCAAGGGTTTCACGAGCGAGGTGATTCGAACGGGCGCGCCTCGGCTCGTCCGCCGATGGTCCGCCGAGGGACCTCCCGTCCGTCTCCTCTACGGCACCGAGGCGGGGGACTTGGTCACACCCCAGTCAGGTGTCGTCGTCCCGATCCTATCCGGCGATCGGGTACTCGGTGTGCTCTCTGCGCAGAGCTATCGACCCGAAGCCTACGAAGATGTGGATCTCCTCAGCCTGAGCGCCATCGCCGCGCAAGCGAGTATCACCATACAACGCCTGCGCGTGACGGAGCAGATGGCCCTGGAGCACGAACGACACGCTTTGGAGCTGGAGGCCGTCCTTGCGACCATGAACGACGCCCTGCTCATCGTCGACGCACGGGGCGCCATCGTACGATTGAACCGGGCGGCCCGGGATCTCCTCTGCCTGGACAGCGCGAGCCTCGTGTTCGGCCAGCCGCTCGAGCAGCAGCGGCTCGAGCACTGGCCGGTGACGGCGCGCGAAATCGCCGCAGCCCTCGTCCCCGTCATCGATGCCCTGCGTTC
>VBDE01000063.1:6198-7002 GCA_005883665.1 Betaproteobacteria bacterium | reverse complement strand
CGGCACGATATCGGTGAAGTCCTTGTCCACGTCGTACGGCAGCTTCGCGTAGATCGACGGCGTCACCGTGTGCGCGTTGGAATCGACAAGCAGCGTATAACCGTCCGCCGGCGCCTTGGCGACGAACGCCGTGCCGATCGAGCCGCCAGCGCCGGCGCGGTTCTCCGCGAGCACCGGCTGGCCCCACATCTCCGCAAGCTTCTGCGCCACCACGCGCCCCACGATGTCGGTCGAGCTGCCCGGCGAGAACGAGATGATCAGGTGCACCGGCTTGTTCGGGTAGCCCTGCGCCCACGCCTGGGACGCCGCCGCGGCCAGCACCATTGCGGCAATGGCGATTATTTTTTTCATCTGAAACTCCTCTGTAAAAGATTACTGCGACAATCCGTCGCCGACCGCTTTGTTTTCCGGTTTCAGCTCGATCCCCGACGCCTTCGCCTGCTGCAAGAGCAGGGTCGAGAAATCCTCCTCGGTCATCCCGGCGCCCATCATCGATTGGATCAGATCGCGGGTGATCGAGGCGAGCGGCATCGGCACTTCGAGCTTGCGACCGGCCTCGAGCCCCAGGTCCATGTCCTTGCGCAGCAGATACGGCGTAAACGTGACGTGGAAGTCGAGATTGACGAAGGCCGGAGCCTTGTAGCGGGTGAAGGTCGAGCCCATCACGCTCTTGTTCAGGAAATCGAGGAAGGCATGGCGCGGCACGCCCGCCTTCTGCGCGAGCACCGTGATCTCCGCCATGCACTGCGTCACCACGCCCAGCATCACGTTGTGACAGATCTTAACGATGCGCGAAAGCTCTCC
>VBDE01000063.1:0-6160 GCA_005883665.1 Betaproteobacteria bacterium | reverse complement strand
GAGCTTGCCGGCCTTGATCACCTTGGCGTTGCCCGAGACCGGCGCGGACAGCAGCTCGACGCCCTTCGTGGAGAGGATCTTGCGCAGCTCGGCGGAGCCTTCGAGCGAAATCGAAGAACACTCGACCACCATCTTCGGCCTGGCGCTTCCGGACAATAAGCCTTTCGGTCCGGCGATCACTTCCTTGACGTCGTCGTAGGTCGAGACCATGCAGAATACGATGTCACAGCCGCCGAGCTCCGGCAAGTCGTCCGCGATCTTGGCGCCGTCCTTGGCGAGCGGCTCGGCTTTCGGGCGGGTGCGGTTCCATACGGTGAGGTCGCAGCCGGCCTTCGCCAGTCGGCGCGCCATTTCGAAACCCATGCGCCCGGCCCCGATCCAACCGAGCTTCACTACTTTTGCCGCAGTCAACTCAGCTCTCCTTGGGATTTATTTCGGCGCGGGCTCGATCACCGCGAGGATCGTGCCTACCGGCACCGTGGTGCCCGATTCGACCAGGATCGCCTTGAGCACACCGCTTGCAATTGCGGGAATTTCAGTCGTCACCTTGTCGGTTTCGACCTCGAAGAGAGGTTCGTCCGCTTTGACCGTATCGCCGACTTTCTTGTACCAGTTGGCCACAGTGCCTTCGGTCACCGTTTCGCCCAGCTGAGGCATGATCACGTCCATATCCTGCTCTCCTCAAAACCGGGGACAGACCACGTTTTTCCAGACCCCGTTCGCCGGTTTGGCCGGACCGGGAAAAACATGGTCTGTCCCCTACGCCGCGCGGCGCGAATCCAGGCCGCGCCGGACTTCGGCGACGATGCGCGCGACCGTGGGCACGACCGCGTCCTCGAGCTGGTCGGCGGCGGGCAGCGGCACGTGCGGCGTGGTGATCCGGACGATCGGTCCCTTGAGCGCGCCGAAAATTTCCTCCTGGACGACCGAGGCGATTTCCGCGCCCCAGCCGCACAGGCGCGGATTCTCCTCGATGGTGAACACGCGCCCGGTCCGCGCCGAGTGCGCGAGCAGCGTTTGCGCGTCGAGCGGCACGAGCGAACGCACATCGATCACGGTCGCGGAAATTCCGTGCTCCGCGGCAAGCGCCTCCGCCGCCTTGAGCGCCCTTGGAACCATGGCGGCGAGCGCGATGAGGGTCGCATCGGGGCCCGTGCGCAGTACCTTGGCTTTTCCGAGCGGCTCGACGTGCTCGCCCTCGGGCACCTCGCCCTTGTTGGCGAGCAGGCTCTTGTGCTCGAAGAACACGACCGGATCGGGATCGCGTATCGCGGCGGCGAGCAGCCCTTCGCGTCGGCCGGCGTGGAAGGCGCCACGACTTTCAGTCCCGGCACCGCCATCGCCCAGTTCTCGACGCTCTGGGAATGCTGCGCGCCGAAGCGCGAGCCCGCTCCGTTCGCCGTGCGGATCACGAGCGGAATCGTGATCTGCCCATCGCTCATGTAGCGCGTCTTGGCGATCTCGTTCGCGACATAATCCCAGCAGCAGGCGAGAAAGTCCGAGAACATGATCTCGGCGACGGGTCTGAGGCCCGTCATCGCCGCGCCCATCGCCGCGCCGAGGATGGCGAGCTCCGAAATCGGCGTGTCCTTTACCCGCCGCGGCCCGAACTCTTCCAACAGTCCGACCGTGGTCTTGAACACGCCGCCGGCGGCGGCGGTGTCCTCGCCGAAGAGCACGACGCGCTCGTCGCGCCTCATTTCCTGCGCGATCCCGGCGGCGACCGCGTCCCGGTAGCTCAGTTGCGCCATGCGTTGCCTCCGTCGGCCCATACGTCGGTCATCGCCGACTCGAGCGCGGGCGTGGGCGAGGCCTTCGCGGCTTCGGTCGCCCGATCGAGCTTCGCCATCGCCTCGGACTCGATTTGCGCGAGCTTCGGTTCCGGAATGCCCATGTTCAGCAGCCGGGTGCGATAGAGCGTCACCGGATCGCGCTTGAGCCACTCCTCGAGTTCCTCTTTCGGGCGGTATTTCGCCGGGTCGGCGCGCGAATGCCCGCTGTGGCGGTAAGTGAGACATTCGATGAGCGAAGGCCCGCCGCCCGAGCGCGCCTTGACGAACGCGTCGCGCGCGGCACTGTATACGACATCGGCGTCGTTGCCGTCGATCACCTGCCGCTCCAAGCCGTAGCTTGCGGCGCGGTCGGCGGCGGGGTGCTTGACCGCCGTGACGCTAGCGATCGGCGTGTACTCCATGTACATATTGTTTTCACAGACGAAGATGACCGGCAGCTTCCACACCGCCGCGAGATTGAGCGCCTCGTGGAAAGCGCCGATGTTGGTGGCGCCGTCGCCGAAGAACGCGCAGGCAAGCTGCTTCGTTCCGCGGTACTGCGCCGACCAGGCGGCGCCTGCCGCGATCGGCAGGTGCGCGCCGACGATGGCGTACGAGCCCATCACGCCGCGCTCCACGCTCGTCAGGTGCATCGAGCCGCCCTTGCCTTTCATGAGGCCGCACTGCCGGCCCATCAGTTCACCCAGCACCGAGAGCATCGGGACGCCGCGCGCGAGCGTGTGGTGATGGCCGCGATAGGTGCAGAAGCTGTAGTCATCCTTGTCCATCGCCGCGGCGAATCCGGCCGCGACCGCCTCCTGGCCGAGCGCGAGGTGGCTCGTGCCCTTCACCAGGTTCTGCAGGAACAGGTCGTAGGCGCGCTTTTCGCAATAGCGGATTTCGACTTGCAGCTGGTACAGCCTCAGCCGCGTCGCTTCGGGTATCGCCTCGCCTCGTTGCGCGGGATGGACTTGCCCGGTTACGCTCATATTCGGAATTAGCTCCTCAGCTTCGATACGGGTTTGCGATCGGCAGCTCTTCAGCGGGATAGAGGGAGATGATCTTCGCGCCCTCGGGCGTGAGGATCACCTCCTCCTCGATGCGCGCGGCCGAGATACCGTCGGTCGCGGGGCAGTAGGTCTCCACTGCGAACACCATGCCTGCCTTCAGCTCGATCGGCTCCTTGAACGAAGTGAGCCGCGAGATCAGCGGGCGCTCGTGCAGGCCGAGCCCCAGCCCGTGGCAGAAGTTCAGGCCGAACGCTTCCATCTCGCTCGCAAACCCGATTTCCTTCGCCTCCGGGAAAGCGCGGGCGATCTTGTCGCTCGACATTCCGGGCTTCAAGAGCTCGATCGCCTTGTCCATCCACTCGCGCGCTTTTCTGTACGCGGTGCGCTGCGGCGCAGTCGCGCGCCCGACGTTGAAGGTGCGGTAATAGCAGGTGCGGTAGCCCATGAACGACTGGATGACATCGAAGAAGGCCTGGTCGCCCGGACGGATGAGCCGGTCGGTGAAGTTGTGCGGATGCGGCGAGCAGCGCTCGCCCGAAATCGAGTTGATCGCCTCGACGCAGTCCGAGCCCATCTCGTAGAGCCTTGCGGTCGCGAGCGCCACGATCTGCGATTCTTTCACTCCGGGCTTGAGCGCCTCGGCGATGTCCTGGTAGACGCCGTCCACCATCGCGGAGGCCATGTTGAGGAGCGTCAGCTCGTCGATGTTCTTCACCTCGCGCGCCTGGAGCATCACCTGCTGTCCGTCGCGGACTTCGATCCCGAGTTTCTGCAATTCGAAGAGCATCGGCGGCTCGACCACGTCCAGGCCGAGCGGCATGTCGCCCACGCCTTCGGCGTCGAGGATCGCCTTGATCTCCTTCGCCGCGTCGCGGAACAGCGTGACGTCGCTCCCGACCGCCCCGCGCAGCCCAAGCAGGCCGGCTTTGCAGTGATCGACGTGCAGCCACGGCGCGTAGAGCCGGTGGTGCTTGGCCGCGCTGCCGAAATCCCAGATGTACGGGTCGCCTGTGCCGGTAAGCAGCGAGTAGCGCGTCAGCTTGTCGCGCGCCCATTCGCCGATCACGGTGCTGGTGGTGTAGCGGATGTTGTGCTGGTCGAACGAAAGCAGTGCGCCGAGGCCCGAAGCCGCGAGCGCGGCGCGCACGCGCGCGAGGCGGTAGTCGTGCAGCCGCCTGAAGTTGACGCGCTCCTCGAAATCGACCTGCGTGTGACCCGGCGCATGCAGCGGCCGCTTCCAATCATGGTGCGGATCGATGTCGTCCGGCCGGATGATTTTCGGCTCCGCGGTTTTTTTCGGCTTCGCCATCGATTTTTTCCCAGGACGACTTTTTGCAGAACGCGAAGTATGCCACGCGGCCGCGAAGGGGTCCGCTCTAATTGGCTTTTATACCCGCCGTCTTGATCAGTTTGGCGTTCGACTCGAACTCCTGCTTGATCATCGCCTCGAAGTCGGGCAGCGACATCGTCAGAGGATCCACGCCCAGCTTGAGAAAACGCTCGCGCACGTCGGGCGAGTTCACCGCCGCGTTGAATTCCTTGTTCAGGCGCAGGACGATGTCGCGCGGCGTTTTTGCCGCGACCAGCGCGCCGATCCAGAAGTTGTAGTCGGAGTTCGGATAGCCGGCCTCGACGGTGGTGGGCACGTCGGGAAAGAGCGCGCTCCTCTTGGGCGAACCCATTGCAAGAGCGCGCAGCTTGCCTTCCTTGACTTGCGGCCCCACCTGGAACGGAAGGGCGAAGTAGAAATCGGCTCGTCCGGTGAGCACTTCGGTGAGCGCGTCCGGCGCGCCTTTCATGGGCACCTGAAGCACCTCGATTCCGGCGGAGATGCGAAAGCGCTCAAGGTTCATGTGCGTGGAGCTGCCGATTCCGGCGGTCGTGGCGACGAGCGCCCCGGGCTTCGCCTTGGCCGCGGCGACGAGGTCCGCGACGTTCTTGTAGTTCTTGGCCGTCGAGACGACCAGCACCGTCGGAACCGTGCCCAGGGTCGCCACCGGCGCAAGTTCCTTCGGGTCGAGCGGTCCGGGGGAAAGGAGCGGCGCCACCGTGAACGCGGAGGTGTAGATGCTGATCACGTGTCCGTCCGGATCGGCCTTGGCGACATAAGCGGCGCCGATCAACCCGCCCACGCCGAGTTTGTTCTCGACGATCACCGCCTGACCCAAGCTCGCCTGCAGTTTCTCGGCGACGATGCGCGCAGTCGTGTCCGATGCGCTGCCCGGCGTAACGCCGGACACGAGGTGTATGGTCTTGCTGGGAAAGGTCTGAGCGGCGGCGATGCCCGAGACGAGCATTGTCGCCGCGAGCAAGGTCCACCGGTTGCGCTTTGACATGGCCATTCTCTCCTCTGTTCGGCTGTCAGATCCTGGGCAGCCCGAGTTGCCCGGCAAGCCAGTCGGCCGTCCGGCTTCGATAGCGATAGGGACGATTGTTGGCATTGTGCCCGCCGTCCTCGACGATGAGCAACTCTACCGGACCGGAGACGCTCTTCGCCAGGCGCTCCGCGTGCGAAGCCGGCACGAGCCGGTCCTCGCGCCCGGTCACTATGAAGATCGGACAGGCGATTTTCTCCGCCGCCCCGTTCATCGACAAGGTCGCGGCGTGGCGCAGCGCATCAGCCTCGGTCGCGCAGTGGCTGCGCACGCGGAACGCCTCGCGCGTCAGCACCGGCAGCGCGCCCCAGATTTCCTTCCATTCGAACGGCCCGGAGAGCGCGATGCAGGCGCGGATGCGCCTCTCGTAGGCGGTCGCGCGCGGCGCGTAGTAGCCGCCCAGGCTCACGCCCCACATGGCGATCTTCGCCGCGTCGAGATCGGCGCGCCTTTCGATCCAGTCGCACACCGCGCGCGCGGCGCGCTCATAGTCGCCGCAGATCGGGATCTCGTACTCCGCCTCGCCCTGCCCGGGCCCGTCGATCGCGACGATCGCGATGCCGCGGGCGAGGAAAGGCTCCGCGTAGGCGTGCAGCTCCTCCTTGGTGGAATCCAAGCCCGGCGCCATGATGAGCACGGGCGACCGCGTGAAACGTTGAAGCGGGTGCCGCAGGATCCCGTAGAGGGTCTTGCCCTCGAACGGTATCGCGACGCGCTCGCCCGTCGGGCGCATGAGCGGAAGCGCGTCCTTGTAGCATTCGACCGACTGCAGGTGCGCGTCGCGCATCTGCTTCTTGTCGTGCACGAAGACGAACTTGGCGAAGTGGTAGTACATCGCCGCGCGCACCAGGTGCTCGCCGGCAGTGAGCTTGTAGCCTTGGGCGAGCGCCTCGCGCCCGAGCGCCTTGTGGACCTTGGCGCGCTCGCACCAGGCGCGGCACCAGTCCTCCCAGCGCTCGATTCCGGCAGTGACCTCCTCGAAATCGGCGAGCAGCACGCCGTT
>VBDE01000062.1:1337-10419 GCA_005883665.1 Betaproteobacteria bacterium | reverse complement strand
GCGTCGCTGATCGGTCCGAGGATGGCGTAGGCGATGCCGGGTCGGTCGGGCACGCCCATGACGGTGATCTTCGCTTCATCGCGGTTGAAGGCTATTCCTGAAATGACGGCATCTTCCATCTTTGCGTCTTCCTCGAATGTGATCAGGGTGCCCTCGCCCTGCTCCTGGAAGCTGGAGAGCACGCGCAAGCGCACCTTGTATTTGCCGGCGAATTCCACCGATCGGATCTGCAGGATCTTTGAGCCGAGACTCGCCATTTCCAGCATTTCCTCGAAAGTCACCGACTTGAGGCGCCGGGCTTCCGGCACGATGCGAGGATCGGTCGTGTAGATCCCGTCCACGTCCGTGTAGATCTGGCACTCGTCGGCCTTCAAGGCAGCGGCGAGCGCAACCGCAGTGGTGTCCGAGCCGCCCCGCCCGAGCGTGGTGACATTGCCCTCGGCATCGACACCCTGAAAACCGGCGACGACGACAAGCCTTCCTTCGGCAAGATCTGCACGCATGCGCTCCTCGTCGATTTTACGAATGCGCGCTTTGGTGTGCGAGCTGTCGGTGAGGATTCTGACCTGTCCCCCGGTGTAGCTGCGCGCCTCGATGCCGCGCTCGAGCAGCGCCATGCACAAGAGGCCGACCGTCACCTGCTCGCCGGTCGACACGACGACGTCAAACTCGCGTGGATCGGGTTCAGCTTGCACTTCCTTGGCGAGAGCGATGAGTCTGTTGGTTTCTCCGCTCATTGCCGAAACCACGACAACAAGCTGATGGCCGGCGGCTTTGAAAGCGGAAATCCTACCGGCGACGCTCTTGATCCGCTCGGTCGTGCCCACCGAAGTTCCGCCGAATTTTTGAACGATCAGCGCCATTCCTGCCCCTGAAAAAGTCCTTGAATTTTATCGTAAATTCGCCACGTGCGTAAGGATCAGCCGACCCCTGCCCGCTCGAGGCGCAGGTGCATTTCGGCCATGGCACGTTCCATGCTGATGGCATGCACATCGCCACATTCAAGCCATACCGAAGCGAACATGAAGCTACTCGACCTCATCAACCCGCGGGAAATCCGCAGGCGCCTGGGCCTGAACCAGGAGGAATTCTGGACCAGGATCGGCGTAACACAAAGCGGCGGCTCGCGCTACGAAAGCGGCCGTGCGATGCCCAAGCCGGTTCGCCAGCTGCTGCGCCTGGTCCACGTCGAGCGGATCGACCTCAGCCGGGTGAAAAAAGAGGACTTCGAGGTCATCGACCACCTGAAATCGCACCATCCGGATCTCTATCAGAGCCTGCGCAAGGCGGCGCGAAGCAAGCGCAGGAAGCCCGAGGAAAACAAGCAGGAATACAAGCACTAGCCCGAAATGTCCATCGCTGGGCCGGCGGGTTGGCGCGAAGACGCAACAACAGTTGCGGGGTTGGAACGAGGGGAGGTTGATGCGGCGGACGCAAGTCCGCCGCCTTTTTTTGCTTCTCATGACTGGTGGAAACGTTGTCGCCCAAGGCATAATTACCTATGATTCCGTCGACAGCCTCGGCTTTCAGCTTACCCGCAAAGGGTGCGCTGCTCGCGCTCCTGCTTGCGCTCGGCGGGTGCGGCGGGGGCGGGGGAGCAGAGCCGGAGCCGCTGCCTTGCCACGGATACGGGTGCGGGTACGATGTCCAAGGTCCGGCCGGAATGCGGCTCAGATATGCCCCCGTGGTCGAGCCCAGCGATCCCCGGGCGAATGTCGTTTTCCTCGAGCAGCTTTACCAGATGGTCGCGAGTTGTGCTGGCATACAGGCGCCGGCGCCGCTCGTGGTAGTAGAAAAGCAAGGCACGCTCGTCTCACCCGTCGACGGCTTGGCGCACGCAGGTCTCTACTACGCCGATCCGGATCTGGTGCTGATCGACGACAGCGCGTGGACCTATTGGTCGCTAAAGCATGAAACTGTGCACTACCTCCTGCACCACGCTCTAGGCAACAGCGACCCCGACCACACTTCGTCGCTCTTTACTACCTGCGTCGAGCTCCCGTTCGCGATGCCATGACGGCGTTGGCGGAAGGTGTGAGATTCGAACTCACGAGGGACTTGCGCCCCTGCCGGTTTTCAAGACCGGTGCCTTAAGCCGCTCGGCCAACCTTCCGGCACGCGATCGGCAAGTGCAAGTGCCTGTCGGCGCTTGAAATTGTATCACCCGACCCCCATGTGAAGACCGCAATAGCGCCGCGCGCTATACTGCCGTGCGCGGTTGAACCTTGCTGGCGGTACCTGCTCTAAGCGTCCGTCAGCGCTTCATTCGATGGAGGATGGACATGCAACCCGAACTGCAACCAGTGCGCCCGAACCAGAACGCGTACGGGACTTTCGGCACGGCGATCTCCGCCGAGTCGCAAAAGGTCCTGCGCAACACCTATCTGCTCCTTGCCCTGACGATGGTGCCCACCATCGCCGGCGCCTTTATCGGCATGGCGACGGCGTCGGTCGTGTTGGCGCACCCGATCATGACCACGTTTGCGATGCTCGCCGCGGTGGTCGGCCTGCAATTCGCGATCGTCGCCAACCGCAACAGCGTGCTGGGGATCGCATTTCTGCTGCTGATGACCGGCCTGCTCGGCTGGTGGCTGGGGCCGATCCTCAACTACGCTCTCGCCCTGAGGAACGGTGCGCAGCTCGTCGGGTACGCGGCAGGCGGCACGGCAGCGGTATTCCTCGTCATGGGCGCAATCGCCACGACCACGAAGCGCGACTTCAGCTTCATGGGCAAGTTCCTGTTCGTCGGCATGATCGCCCTTCTCGTCGCAATGATCGCCAACATGTTCCTGCAGATCCCGGCGCTCGCGCTCACGATCTCGACTCTGGTGATCGTCGTCTTCTCGCTGTTCCTGCTGCACGATCTCTCCAGGATCGTCACCGGCGGGGAAACCAACTACATCATGGCGACGACGGGTGTGTACCTGAGCCTGTTCAACATCTTCGCAAACCTGCTTCAGATACTGCTCGCGCTGGGCGGGGAGCGAGACTAGGACCGAAGCCGTGCCGTGAAAAAGGGCGCTGCGGCGCCCTTTTTTATTGATCCAGCTCGAACAGCGCGATCGACTCCACGTGCGAGGTATGCGGGAACATGTTGACCACGCCGGCCGCGGCGAGCCGGTACCTCTGCGTATGAACGAGCACGCCGCTGTCGCGGGCCAGAGTCGCCGGATCGCAGGCAACGTACACGATTCGGGACGGCGGCTTCGCGGCAAATGATTTCACCAGCTCGATCGCCCCTTCCCTGGGCGGATCGAGCAGCGCCTTGTCGCACGCCGGCAAGCCGGCGCATGCCGCGGCGTCGAAAAGATCCGCAACCGCGAACCGGCAGCGGCCGGCGAGGCCGTTGGCTCGGGCGTTCTGTTCCGCGCGGGCAACCAGCCCTGCGCTGCCTTCCACCCCCAGCACCTCGGCACCGCAGCCTGCGACCGGCAGCGTGAAATTGCCCAGCCCGCAAAAGAAATCGGTGATGCTCTCGCCCGGGCGCGGATCCAGAAGCGAAAGCGCCCGGCCCACCAGCAGCCTGTTCACCGCGTGGTTGACCTGGGTGAAATCGGTCGGGCCGAACGCGATGCGAAGCCCGTATTCGGGCAGCGTGTAGTACAGATCCGGCGCATCGGGCGGCCAGAATGGGCGGGCGGAGTCCGGCCCTTCGGGCTGGAGCCACAGCTGCACGCCGTGCCGAACGGCAAACTGCCTGAGGCGCTCGGCGTCGCCAGCCCCGGGGGGGACCAGAACGCGGAACACCAGCACGACCGACTCCTCACCCACTGCAACTTCGATCTGGGGCAGTCGCCCCTGCATCTCGAGCGAATCGACCAGCGTGCGCAAGGGTCGTAAAAGATCCGAGATGCGAGGGGGCAGCACCTCGCAACTGGTCATATCCGTGACGTAGCGCGATTTGCGCTCGCGAAAGCCCACGAGCGATCCACCTTTCTTGGGCACCCAGCGGACCGACATTCGAGCGCGATGCCGGTAACCCCAGAAAAGCCCGTAGAGCGGCCGCAACAGGGTCTCCGGGCGCAGCCGGGCGATGTGCCAGAGCGCGTCCTCGAGCACGCGCTGCTTCGCGGCGACCTGCGCGCGCTCCTCGACATGCTGCATCGAGCACCCGCCGCAGGTGCCGAAGAACGCGCATCGCGGCGAAGCACGTGCGGCGCTTTCCTTTTCGATCCGCACGATCTGCGCGGCTTCCCACGCGGGCTTCTTGCGGTAAGCGGAGTACTCGACGAGTTCGCCCGGGACGGCATCGTCGACGAACACTGCCTTTCCCCCGACGTGGGCCACGCCGCGACCCTCCCGGTCGAGGGACTCGATAAGCGCGATTGGCATCGGGGACTGCGGGTTCAGCTCCACCGGCCGACGAACTCGCGCCAGTGATTTTCGCCCGATTTGGCGAACGTTTCGCGCACCAACTTTAGCTCCTTGCGGTATTGCTTTTCGTCGCACTGGCCGCGGATCAGCTGAAAGCGCTGGAACACGAGGTAGGTATTCGCGGCATCGGTCGCGCAGTAGTTGCGGATGCTCTCGATTTCGCCGGCCTGGTAGGCTTCCCACACCCTCGAGCCGTCCAGGCCGAGCTTGCCGGGGAAACCGAGCAGGCGCGCCATTTCGTCCAGCGGAGCCTGGCCCCGGTTCTGGTAGAGCGACAGGACATCCATCAGGTCCACGTGCCGCATGTGATAGCGGGCGATGTAGTTGTTGTACCTGAAGTCCTTGTCCTCGTCGCCCTGCTCCCAGTAGCGCGGCGCGCTCACACCGTGAACGAGGCTGCGGTAGTGCAGCACCGGAAGATCGAAGCCGCTGCCGTTCCACGATACGAGCTGCGGGGTGTACTTCTCTATGCCGTCGAAAAAGCGCCGGATGAGCACGGCCTCGGTTTCTTCTGCGCTGCCGAGGGACCAGCAGCGGAACGAATCCTCGTCGCGCAGCGCGCAAGCGATCGCCACCACGCGGTGCTGATGCAGAGGGAGGAAGTCGTGGCCCGTTCTTGCGCGCCGCTCGCGAAACGCGAATTCCGCGAGGTCGTGATCGGAGATCTGCGCCTCGATGCCGTGCAGCAGGCGCAAACCGGCGACGTCGGGCACCGTCTCGATATCGAATGCGAGGATCGGCGTCATTCGCCCACGGTGACGCCGTCAGTCGGGGAAGACGCCTGTCGAGAGGTAGCGGTCGCCGCGGTCACAGATGATCGTTACGATGGTCGCGTTCTCGGTCTCGCGTGAAACTCTCAACGCGACCGCGAGCGCGCCGCCGGATGAAATGCCGGCGAAGATGCCTTCCTCGCGCGCCATGCGTCGTGTCATGTCCTCGGCGTCGGCCTGGCTCACGTATTCCAGCCGGTCCACGCGCGCCTTGTCGTAGATCTTCGGCAGGTAGGCCTCGGGCCACTTGCGGATTCCGGGGATCTGCGAACCCTCCTCGGGCTGGCAGCCGATGATGTGGATCTTCGGGTTCTTTTCCTTGAAGAAACGCGAGCAGCCCATGATGGTGCCGGTGGTCCCCATGCTGCTGACGAAATGGGTGATCGTTCCTTTCGTGTCGCGCCAGATTTCCGGCCCCGTGCCTTCGTAGTGCGACAGCGGATTGTCGGGGTTGGCGAACTGGTCCAGGATTCGTCCCTTGCTTTCGCGCTGCATCTTCTCGGCGAGGTCGCGCGCGGCCTCCATTCCGCCCGCCTTGGGCGTGAGGATGATCTCCGCGCCGAAGGCGCGCATGGTCTGGCGTCGCTCGGCGGATAAGTGCTCGGGCATGACCAGCACCATGCGGTAGCGTCTCCGGGCTTGATCGTCCCGCGCTTCTCCGCGCGCACGATCATCGACATTGCGGGCCGATCCTTGACCGACCCCGCGGGATTGTTGCCCTCGAGCTTGGCGAGGACGATGTTGGAGGTTTTCCCCGGAAGGCGCTTCATCCTCACCAGAGGCGTGTCGCCGACCGTATCTTCGATCGTCTTGTAGGTCAGCTCCGGATTGCGATCCATGCTTCTATGATATCTCATGGCGCGGCGTATCAGCCGCCGGTCGCTTTTCGCTCGTCGAGCAGTTGGCGGCAGTAGCGTCCTACGCCTTCCTCGACCGCGAGGAAAGGCGCGGCGAAACCTGCGCGCCGCAGCGCGCCGACGTCCGCCTGAGTGAAATTCTGGTACCTGCCTTTCAGCGCGTCCGGAAAGGGCGCGTACTCGATCAGGCCCTGCCTGCGCGCCTCCGCCAGGTCCACGGGTTCATCGCCTTTTGCATTGCGGCAGCAGTTGATCGTGGCGAGCGCCACGTCGTTGAAGCTCTGCGCCCGGCCGGTGCCGACGTTGAAAATACCCGAGAGCTCGCGATGGTCGAGAAAATGCAGGTTGACGCTGGTCACGTCCTCGACCGAGATGAAGTCGCGGCGCTGCTCGCCGTCCGTGTAGCCTCCGGACCCGACAAAGGGGCGCACGCGCCGCTCCGCCGAATACTGGTTGAAGAAATGCCAGGCCACCGACGCCATGCGGCCCTTGTGCCACTCGTTGGGACCATACACGTTGAAGTAGCGGAACCCGGCGATCTGCGAGCCCGCTTCGCCCAAGCGCCGCCGTACCGCCTGATCGAACAGGAATTTCGAGTAGCCGTAGATGTTGAGCGGCGCCTCGAACTTTCGCTCCTCGCGAAAGCCCGTGCCGGCCCCGTAGACCGCCGCCGAAGACGCATAGAGGAAAGGGACCTGGTCCTCCACGCAGAAGTCGAGCAGCGACATCGAATAGCGGTAATTGTTTTCCATCATGAAGCGGCCGTCGGTTTCCATGGTGTCGGAACAGGCGCCCTGATGGAACACGACGTCGATCGACCCGGAAAAATCGCCCGCCTCGAGGCGCCTCCGGAATTCGTCCTTGTCGAGAAAATCGGCGATCTCGGAGGCCGCCAGATTGCGGAACTTGTCGCTGCGCTCCAGATCGTCCACGGCGAGGATCTGGGTCTCGCCGCGCGCGTTGAGCGCCCGGACGAGGTTCGAGCCTATGAATCCGGCGGCGCCGGTGACTACGAAGTACATGTTCTTCGAGCCTCTATCTTCCCTGCGCCAGCTCGGCCATCAGTTCCTCGGGATGGACTACAGCCGTGCCGAGCTTGCCCACGACGATCCCCGCTGCCTGGTTGGCGGCCACAACGGCATCGTGAAGCGGCGCACCGGCGCCGAGCATTGCGCCGAGCGTTGCGATCACCGTGTCGCCTGCGCCGCTCACGTCGAACACCTCGCGGGCACGGGCGGGCTCATGGTGCACTCGTCGCTCTTCGAAAAGGGTCATGCCGTCCTTGCCCAAGGTCACGAGCAAAGCCTGCAGGCCAAGCCGCTTGCGCAGCGACAGAGCCTTTTCCGCGAGCTGGTCATCGCTCTTCCAGCGGCCCACGACGTCTTGCAGCTCCTTCCGATTCGGTGTCACGATGGTCGCGCCGACGTATCGCGAGTAGTCGTCGCCTTTTGGATCGACGAGCACGATCTTGCCCTGAGCGCGGGCGAGCTCGATCATCCGCGTGATATGCGTGAGCCCGCCCTTGCCGTAGTCGGACAGGATGATTACGTTCCGGTCGGAGATCATCCGCTCGTAGTCCGCGAGCTTGTCGAGCAGAACCTCGTGACTTGGCGGGGTCTCGAAGTCGATCCGCAGCATCTGCTGCTGCCGTCCGATCACGCGCAACTTCACCGTGGTGGGGACGTCACCGTCGTAGTGCAGCGTGGCGTCAACGCCGGCTCTTTCCAGAAGCTTCGCGAGCGTACGCGCCGCCTCGTCGTCTCCGACAACCGAGAGCAGCGCCACGTTCGCTCCCAGCGCTGCAGCGTTCGCTGCGGTGTTCGCGGCTCCACCGGGCGTTTCCTTGGTGCGATCAGGCTCGATCTTGACGATCTGCACGGGAGCTTCGTCGGAAACGCGGTCCACCTCGCCGTACCAGTAGCGGTCGAGCATCACGTCGCCCACGACGAGGACGCGCGCCTTGTGCAGCTCCGAGAAAACCAGGTTTTCCCCTTTCACCCGCCCGCCCTCACCGCGGCCCGTCCTATCGGATAGTACTCCAGGCCGAAGCGCTTCAGCTCGTTCGGATCGTAAAGATTGCGCCCATCGAAGATCGCCGGCGTCTTGAGCCGCGCGCGGATCGCCTCGAAATCGGGACTGCGGAACTCCTGCCACTCGGTGACGACCGCGAGCGCATCCGCGCCGTCGAGCGCAGCGAGCGGCGATTCGGCGTAGCGGACGCCCGCGAGCCCCGCCAGCAACTGCTTCGCCGCGGGCATCGCCACCGGGTCGTAGGCAGTCACGGTCGCGCCGTTCGCCACGAGGTCCTCGATCAGGACGCGGCTCGAGGCTTCCCGCATGTCGTCGGTATTCTGCTTGAAGGCGAGGCCCCAGACGGCGATATGCCGTCCGGACAGTTTTCCGCCGAATCGCGCGAGTATTTTCCTCGCGAGCACCCTTTTCTGGGCTGCGTTCACTTGGTCCACCGCCTCGAGAATCGGGAGCGCGCCCTCGGCCTCATTCGCCGTGCGGATAAGCGCCTTCACGTCCTTTGGGAAACAGGAGCCGCCGTAGCCGGCTCCCGCGTAGAGGAAGTGATACCCGATGCGCGGGTCCGAACCCATGCCCTTGCGGACTTCCTCGATGTCCGCGCCGAGCCGCTCGGCGAGATTGGCGAGCTCGTTCATGAAGGAAATGCGGGTCGCAAGCATCGCGTTTGCCGCGTACTTCGTGAGTTCGGCGGAGCGCACGTCCATCAACAAGAAGCGCTCGTGGTTGCGCTGGAAGGGCGTGTAGAGCGCGCGCATGATCTGTATCGCCCGCTCGTCGTCGGCGCCGACGACGACGCGGTCAGGCCGCATAAAGTCCTCGACCGCGGCTCCCTCCTTCAGGAACTCCGGGTTCGAAACAACGGCAAAGGGAATTTCGACCCGGCGCCGGGCGAGCTCTGCCGAGATCGCCGCCTTGACCTTGTCGGCGGTTCCGACCGGCACGGTCGATTTGTCCACCACCACCCGGTACTCGGTCATGCGCCGGCCGATGTTGCGCGCCGCTTCGAGCACGTACTTCAGATCGGCGGAGCCGTCTTCTCCGGGAGGCGTG
>VBDE01000062.1:0-1230 GCA_005883665.1 Betaproteobacteria bacterium | reverse complement strand
CGCCCGCCTCGAGCGTGCGGATCTTCGATGCGTCGACATCGAGGCCAAGCACCTCGTTTCCGACTTCCGCGAAACAAGCGCCGGTAACCAGACCGACGTAGCCGGTACCGACGATGGTGATCTTCAAATTTTGTCTCCGCGTTTCACGGCGTCAGCTCGAATTCCTCATTCCGCATCGGCGGGTAGGTTTCCCAGCCGCCACACGCGGGACAGTGCCAGTAGAACTGCCGCGCTTTGAATCCGCAGTTCTCGCAATGGTAGCGCGCCAGGCGTTGCGTATGGCTGTGTATTAGATTGCGGACGAGTTCCAGATCGTGGCGCCTTTCGGCGGGCGCGACCAGGAGCTGCGCTTCGAGCAGCTTGTCCAGGCCGAGCAAGGTCTGGTTGCGGCGCAACTCGTCCTTCACCAGCTTGTATGCGGTCTCGGGGCCTTCCGAGTCCAGTGTCGACTGGAAGGCGACATCGAGCAGGTCGAGCGAAGGAAAGTTCGCCAGGTACCCGCGCAGCAGCGTGAGCCCCTCCTCGGTGCGCCCGAGCGCACGATGGCTCTCGAGCAGGCGCTGCGCGACGAGCGCGAGATAGGCCGGGTTCTGTTGCTCGACCCGCTTCCAGGCCCGGATGGCGCCGTCGTGATCGCCCGAGGCCGCCGCGACATCGCCCAGAATGATGTTGGCGCGGACGCATTTGCGGTGCGCGGCAAGGGCGGCCTCCAAGTGACGCTTCGCCCCTTCCGGGCGCGAATGCGTCACTTCGGACAGCGCGAGCTCGCAGTAGTAATTCGCGATTTCTTTTTGCGCGGATTGCCCGGAGTCCTTTTCCAGCTCGAGCGCGATCCCGACGGCCTTCATCCAGTCCTTTTCCTGCTGATAGATCTCGAGCAGGAACTTCAGCGCCTCGGCACGATGCGGCGACCTGTTGAGCTTGAGAAACATCTCTTCCGCGCGGTCGAGAAGCCCGGCCTTGAGATAGTCCTGCCCCAGTTCGACCATCGCGTGCAGCCGCTGCTCCCCGCCCAGATCCGGACGTTCGAGCAGGTTCCGATGCATGCGAATCGCCCGTTCGGTCTCGCCGCGGCGGCGGAACAGGCTCCCCAGGGCGAAGTGCAGCTCGACCGTCTCCGGATCGACCTTGACCACCTCGATAAAGGCCTCGATCGCCTTGTCGGGCTGCTCGTTCAGCAGGAAATTGAGGCCCTTGAAATACGAGCGCGGCAGCTGCCGCGATTCCGAG
>VBDE01000061.1 GCA_005883665.1 Betaproteobacteria bacterium | reverse complement strand
CAGGTCCTGGTGCGCGAGCGGCGCATCGCCACTTCCGTCGGCGCGGACTACGAAATGGTCTCGCGCGGCCCCGGAATGGTGTTCGTGGAAGCGGCGGCCGCGCAAGGCCGCAGCGGAGCCGAGCTCGAGGCCGGTGTGCGCGAAGTCATCGCTCGAATCGCCGCTGCCGGCGTCACTGCCGAGGAGTTGAACCGGGCGAGGGTCCAGCTGCTTGCCCAGCTCGTCTATAAGCGCGACTCGTTTTTCGCGCAGGCGCTCGAGCTCGGGGAACTGGAGGCTAGCGGGCTCTCCTTCCGCGATGCCGACCGCCTTCCGGAGCGGTTGAAGGCAATCACCGCGGAGCAGGTCCAGGCCGCGGCGGCGCGCTACCTCGTCGAGGACGGGCTGACGGTGGCCGTGCTCGACCCGCAGCCCCTGAATCCACGCCCGGTGAGCGCCGCGGTTCCTCGAGTGAAACACTGACCATGCGCAGCCGGGCGCTCTGGATATTGATGGCTCTCGCCGTCGCCGCGCCGGCCGGGGCGGGGGTGAAGATCGATCACTGGATCGCGCAATCGGGGGCGCGGGTCAACTTCGTCGAAAGCCATGCCCTGCCGATCGTGGATGTCGCGGTCGAGTTTGCGGCGGGCAGCGCCTACGATTCGCGCGAGCAGGCGGGGCTCGCGCGGCTCGCGCTCGCCATGCTCAGAGCGGGCTCGTCTCGCTATTCGGAGACCGAGGCGAGCCACCGCATCGCCGACGCGGGCGCGCAGCTGCAGGAGAACTTCGACCTGGATCGCGCGGGCTTCGCGCTGAGGAGCCTCTCCTCCGAGGCCGAGCGAAAGACGGCGACGCAAACTCTCGCCGACATGCTGCAATCGCCGCTGTTCCCGGCGGAGGCCTTCGAGCGCGAGAAAGCGAGCGCAATCGCGAACGCGCGCGAAGCCGAGACGCTGCCCGACCGGGTCGCGGAGCGGCGCCTGTATGCGCTCATGTACCCGGCGCACCCCTACGGATTCAGCGAGACCCCGGAGACGCTTGCCTCGATCAGGCGCGAGGACGTCGAGCGCCACTATCGCAACTGCTACGGCTCCGCGCGCGCGGTGGTCACGATCGTCGGCGATCTGGACCGCGACGCAGCCAGGGCGCTCGCCGAGGAGCTGACCTCGCGTCTTTCGAAAGGGACCGATCCGGCGCTGGCGCCTGTCGCGGCGCCAGTGGGTGCGATGCTGCGCGTGGCGCACCCGTCCACCCAGAGCCACGTGCTGCTGGGCGTCGCGGCGCTCGCCCGAGCCGACCCGGACTACTTTCCGCTTTTCGTCGGCAACTACTCTTTGGGAGGCGGCGGATTCATGTCGCGGCTCCTGAGGGAAATACGCGAGAAGCGCGGCTACGCATATAGCGTCTACAGTTACTTCAGGCCTTACGAGCGCGAGGGACCGTTTCAGGTGGGATTGGAAACGCGGCGCGACCAGGCGCGCGAGGCGCTCGAGGTGGCGCGCTCGGTCGTCGGCGAGTTCGTGATGCACGGTCCCACCGAAGCGGAGCTGAAAGCCGCAAAAAAGAGCCTCGTCGGCGGGTTTCCCCTTCGCATCGATACCAACCGCAAGATCCTCGACCAGATCGCCGTGATCGGTTTCTACAGGCTGCCGCTCGACTGGCTCGACGAATTTCCGGCCCGCGTGCAAGGGGTGACCCTCGCGCAGGTCAAGAGCGCCTTTGCGCGGCGCATCGATCCCGAAAAGCTCTCGATCGTCGTCGTCGGTGCGCCGGACTAGACCCAATACCGTCCGCATCATCGGCGGTCTCTGGCGCAGTCGCATCCTCGAATTCCCCGATGTGGCGGACTTGAGACCGACGCCTGACCGCGTGCGGGAGACGCTCTTCAACTGGCTCGGGCAGGACCTGACCGGCATGGCGTTCCTGGACCTCTTTGCGGGCAGCGGTGCGCTCGGCTTCGAGGCGCTTTCGCGCGGCGCGGCCTCAGTCGTCATGATCGAGAAGAACCCCGCGGTGCTGCGCGCGTTGCGCGACAATGCGCACAAGCTCGGCGCAACGGGCCTGACGGTCGTCCGTGGCGATGCGCTAGAATTCGCCCGCGGCGCGCGCTCCCGATACGATGTCGCGTTCGTCGATCCGCCGTACCGTCTGGGCATGCAGGTCGCGGCGCTCGATCTGTTGCGCGGGCTTCTCGCCGAAGGGGGGCGGGTGTACGTGGAAAGCGCCGCCGTCTTCGAAGCGCCTCGGGGTTGGGCTGTTCTCAAGCGCGCGCGCGCGGGGAACGTGCATTTTCATCTTCTGGCAAGGGAGGTCGATGATCAAGGCGGTGTATCCGGGAACGTTTGATCCGATCACGCGAGGTCACGAGGACCTGGTGCGGCGCGCCGCAGCGCTCGTCGACGAGGTCGTGGTGGGCATCGCCGCCAGCCAGACGAAGCGGCCGTTTTTTACCCTAGAGGAACGCGTGCACCTCGCGCGCGAGGTTCTCAAACCGTACCGGAACGTGAAGGTCGAGGGCTTCCGGGGACTGCTCATGGATTTCGTGCGCGGGCAGAAGGCCCAGGTGGTCTTGCG
Source organism: Betaproteobacteria bacterium (assembly GCA_005883665.1). Classification (GTDB taxonomy): domain Bacteria; phylum Pseudomonadota; class Gammaproteobacteria; order Burkholderiales; family SG8-39; genus VBDM01. The sequence continues at coordinate 6,014 of VBDE01000061.1, read as the reverse complement.
CGGCTTGAGGGCGGTGTCGGACTTCGAGTACGAATTTCAGATGGCCGGAATGAACCGCAATCTCTATCCGGACGTCGAAACGATATTCCTGACGCCGGAGGAGCAATACCAGTTCATCTCGGCGTCCATCGTGCGCGAGATCGCCGTACTGGGCGGCGATGTGAGCAAGTTCGTGCAGCCGCGCGTGGCGCGCGCTCTTGCCGCAAAGGTCGGCAAGGGGCGGAAGTAAGTCGCTGCCTCACTTCTTCTGGCAGGTCGCGCAGAAGTAGCTGGAGCGCTGCCCCATCCGCGACACCCGGATCGCGGCCCCGCAAACCCGGCACGGGAGCGCGGCGCGGTCGTAGACGCAGTAGTGCTGCTGAAAATACCCCGGGGAGCCGTCGGATTGCACGAAGTCGCGCAGGCTCGATCCGCCGGCGGCTATCGCTGCGAGAAGCACGTCCCTCACGGCGGCGACCAGTCGTTCGCATCGCGCGCGCGAGAGGCGGCCCGAGCGCGCGCGCGGATGGATGCCCGCCTTGAACAGGCTTTCGTTCGCGTAGATGTTTCCGATCCCGACCACGACGTTGGCGTTCATCAACAGCTGCTTGATGCCGACGCCGCGGCCGCGCGAAGCCCGGTAGAGGAACTCGGGCGAGAAATGCTCGCCGAGCGGCTCGACGCCGAGACGCGCGAGCAAGGGATGGCGGAACGCGTCGCCGTCCTTCCACAGCACCACGCCGAAGCGGCGCGGATCGCGTAGGCGCAACGCGGTACCGCCGAAAACGAGGTCCACATGATCGTGCTCGCGGGGGAGGGTTCCCGGTTCGATCACACGCAGGCTCCCCGACATGCCCAGGTGCACGATGAGCGAGCCGGCGTCGCATTCAAACAGCAGATACTTTCCACGCCGCACCAGGCGTTCCACCTGCCGGCCGACGAGGATGCTGGCGAGTTTGCGGGGAATGCGTTGACGCAGATTGCGATTGCGCACGGCGACGCCCGTGATCGTCTTGCCGATCACGAAAGGCTCGATGCCGCGGCGGGTGATCTCGACTTCGGGAAGTTCTGGCACGGCTGAACTCAATGTCCTTGTCTGGCTTCTGAAATATACCTAAACTAGCCCTTCAAGACAGCAAGTGCCTCCATGCCTGGTCCACACAGCCTGTTGCCCATCCGAGTCACCGCTTTGCGGCTAATCGCCGCGATGGCGTTTGCCGTATTTGCGGGATGCGCCGCGACGCCGCCGGCCGCGGCAGTGGAGGAACCGCAGGACGAATCCGACGCGGACGCGCCCGCCAGCGAAGCGCAGGCGCTCGCACCCGAACCCGTAGACCGCTCGTCCCTTCCCAATCAGGAGCTGACCGAAAACCTGCTGTACGAATTCCTGCTCGCAGAGATCGCGATCCAGCGCGGCAACGCCGCGCTCTCAGCGCAGGCGTACGTCGACCTGGCGAAACGCACGCGCGATCCACGGATCGCGCGGCGCGCCACCGAAGTTGCTGCGCTCTACGCTCGGATGAACAACGCCGCGATCGACGCCGCAACGGTCTGGCACGAAACCGAGCCCGGCTCGACACGCGCTCTCGAGGCGCTCGCCGGATTGCTGGTCGCCGCGGGCCGCTACGACGAGGCGCTCCCCAATCTCAAGAAGCTGCTGACCGGCTCCGCCAACGACCCCGCAAACGGATTCACGCAGCTGAGCCGCACGCTTGCCAATGCCCAGGACAAGCAGGCCGCTCTGAAGCTCGTACGCAGTCTCGCCGCAGACTATCCCAAGCTCGCCGAGGCGCATTTTGCCGTCGCGCGGGCGGCAGTCAACGCGGGCGACGAACGCGTTGCGCTCGAGGAAGCCCGCAAGGCCGGACAGCTGCGGCCGGACTGGGAAGCGGCCGTCCTGCTCGAAGCGCAACTGCTGCAGAAGGCCTCGACGGATCAGGCCGCATCGTTGCTTGGCGGCTATCTGAAAAAATATCCTGCGGCGCGGGAAACGCGCCTCGCCTACGCGCGCTTGCTGGTGGCGCAAAAACGCTTTGGCGAGGCACGCGCCGAGTTCCAGAAGCTCATGGCCGGCGTTCCCGACAGCACCGACGCGGCCTTCGCGGTGGCGCTGCTTTCCCTGCAGCTCAAGGACTACGACGCTGCGGAGAAGTATCTCAGGAGCCTGATCGAAAGCCCCTACCGCGACAAGGACGGAGTCCGCTTGTATCTGGGTCAGGTCGCCGAAGAGCGGAAGAATCTTCCGGAGGCGCTGCGTTGGTACGGAGAGGTGGGCGAGGGCGAGCAATACGTCCAGGCGCAGATCCGCTACGGCCAAGTGCTCGCCAGACAGGGCAAGCTCGACGAGGCGCGGGTGCGCCTGCAGCAGGCGGCTGCGAAGAACAGCCAACAGCGCGTGCAGCTGATCCTCGCCGAAGCGCAGCTCCTGCGCGACGCCAACCAGCCGAAGACCGCGTTCGATCTGGTCGGGCAGGCGCTCGACCGGGTTCCGAACAATCCCGAGCTGCTCTACGACTATGCCATGCTCGCGGAGAAAATCGAGCGGGTTGATATCCTCGAGGCTTCCCTTCGCAAGCTGATCGCGATACGGCCCGAGCATGCGCACGCCTACAACGCGCTCGGCTATTCCCTCGCCGACCGCAATCAGCGCCTGCCCGAGGCGCGCGAGCTGATCGAAAAGGCGCTGCAGCTCGCTCCCGACGATTCGTTCATCATCGACAGCATGGGATGGGTGCTGTTCCGTATGGGCAACCTCAAGGATTCGCTCGGCTACCTGCGCCGCGCGTTCGCCGGACGGCCCGACCCGGAAATCGCCGCTCACCTCGGCGAAGTGCTTTGGGCGATGGGCGAGCGCGCCGAGGCGGAGCGCGTCTTGGGCGACGCCAATCAAGCGGCTCAAGCGCTGATTTCTTTGTGGTGCGCTTTGCCCCCGCCTTTGCAGCAGCGGCATTGCTCGGCGCCTGCGCGTCCCTGCCCGACGCCGGGCGTCCTCTCCCGGGCGGCTTTGAGCTGTCCGGCCGCGTCGCGGTCCGCCACGGAAAAGACGCCGCATCCGGCCGGATCTTCTGGCGGCACTCGGACGAGTCCGACGAGCTGCTCATCACCTCAGCCCTGGGCCAGGGAATCGCGAGAATCAGCCGGGAGCGCGATCGGTTCCGGTTGGTGACCGGGGACAACAAGGAGTACCGCGCCGCCGACGCGGAAAGCCTGACCGAGCAGGCGCTGGGGTGGCGGCTTCCGCTCGGCGGGCTCTCAGACTGGGTGCAGGCGCGGGCGAGCCCTGGCCGGCCGGTGGAGATGCGCGGCGATGCGGACAAAGGCCTGGAACTCCGGCAGGACGGCTGGCACGTTGCCTACGAGGAGTTCCGGGGAGGAAGGCCTTTGCGGATGCGCTTGACACGCGAAGATCTCGAAATTCGCCTCATCGTGGATCAATGGACAAATTGAATCCGTGGGAGCGCCGCTATCCGGCTCCGGCCAAGCTCAATCTCTTCCTGCACGTCGTCGGCCGGCGCCCCGACGGCTATCACCTGCTGCAGACCGCGTTCCGGCTGATCGAGTACTGCGACTGGCTGCGCTTTACGCCGCGCGCCGACGCCGAGGTGAGGCGCGCGCGGGCCCTGCGCGGAGTCGCCGAAAGCGAAGACCTCGCGGTGCGCGCCGCACGGCTGCTGCAAGCCGAGGGCGGCTCGAAGCGGGGCGTCGACATCGAAATCGAAAAGAACGTTCCGATCGGCGGGGGACTGGGCGGCGGCAGCTCCGATTGCGCAACCACGCTCGCGGTCCTGAACCGCTTGTGGGGCCTAGCTCTGCCCAAGGAGAGGCTCGCGGCGATGGCGCTTACCCTCGGAGCGGACGTTCCGTTCTTTCTTTTCGGCGCGAACGCCTTCGCCGAGGGCGTCGGCGAGCGCCTTGCCCGGCTCGAATTGCCGCCGGCGTGGTACGTCGTGCTCGTTCCGCCCGTTCACGTCGCGACGCAAGCGATTTTCGCCGCCCCTGAATTGACACGAAATTCGAAAACCATCAAAATATCAAGCTTTTCTGCCGGTTTCGGAAGGAACGACCTGGAATCGGTCGTGTGTCGGCGCCATGCGGAGGTGGCGGCGCATCTCGAATGGCTCAGGCGGTTCGGAGACGCGCGCATGAGCGGCTCAGGCGCCTGCGTATTCGTCGAGTTTGCGACCGAGCGCGAAGCGCGCGCTGTCCTGTCCAGGATGCCCGCGGAGATGCGCGGCTTCGCCGTGCGCGGGCTGGATCGGCATCCGCTCGCGGCGTTGCTGGAACAAGTTTAGCGCTTGGGGAGTCGCCAAGCTGGTTAAGGCAGCGGATTTTGATTCCGCCATGCGAGGGTTCGAATCCTTCCTCCCCAGCCATCAGATTTCGAGACGAGGGCCCAGGGATTAGGGACTAGCGAAACAGCGAGCCGCCGATGCGGCTGATTTTTTGTGAGCAGGGCTCGGATCGATTCCCTAGCCCCCAGCCCCTGGACTAAAGCGCATGGCCTACGAAAGCCTGATGGTTTTCACCGGGAACGCCAACCCGCTGCTCGCGCACGCGGTGGTGAGAAGGCTCAACATCCCGCTCGGCCACGCCACCGTGGGCAAGTTCTCCGACGGCGAGATCATGGTCGAGCTTCTGGAGAACGTGCGCGGCAAGGACTGTTTCGTGCTCCAGTCGACCTGCGCGCCGGCGAACGACAGCTTGATGGAAGTGTTGTTGATGGTGGATGCGCTGAAGCGCGCCTCGGCGGCCCGCGTGACGGCGGCGATCCCGTATTACGGGTATGCGCGCCAGGACCGGCGTCCGCGCTCGGCGCGCGTGGCGATCAGTGCGAAGGTGGCGGCGAACATGCTGCAGGCGGCGGGGGTCGACCGCGTGCTGACGATGGATTTGCACGCCGACCAGATACAGGGATTTTTCGACGTGCCCGTGGACAATATCTACGCCACCCCGGTGCTGCTGGGGGACGTATGGAAGCACCAGTACGAGAACCTGCTGGTGGTATCGCCGGACGTCGGCGGCGTGGTGCGCGCGCGCGCGATGGCGAAGCGCCTCGAGTCGGACCTCGCGATCATCGACAAGCGGCGGCCCCAGCCGAACGTGTCGGAAGTGATGAACGTGATCGGCGACGTGAAGGGGCGAAACTGCGTCATCATGGACGACATGGTTGACACCGCCAATACGCTGGTCAAGGCGGCGCAGGCGCTGAAGCAGGAGGGCGCAACGCGCGTGCTCGCGTACTGCACGCACCCGGTGCTCTCCGGCGGCGCGGTGCAGCGCATCGCCGAGTCGGAGATCGACGAGCTGGTGGTGACCGACTCCATCCCGCTGTCCAAGGCCGCTCAGACATGCAAGAAGATCCGCGTGCTGTCGGTTGCGGGGCTGCTCGCGGAAACTATTCTGCGGATCAGCAACGAGGATTCGGTGAGCTCGCTGTTCATCGAATAGATTTTTCAACGGCGGCGCCTGGTCGCGGGCGCCGCCTCAATCAAGGAGACGCCAACATGGCAATCGAAGTCGTCGCGCAAGCGCGCAAAGGGCAAGGGAGGGGTGCGAGCCGCCGCCTGCGCCACAGCGGGAAGGTCCCGGGGATTCTCTACGGGGGCAAGAAACCCGCGGTCAGCATCGAGCTCGATCACAACCCGCTGTACCACCAGCTGCGCGACGAGAAGTTTCACGCGTCCGTCTTGACGCTCGCCTTGGACGGCGCGAAGGAACAGGTGCTGCTGCGGGCGGTCAACATGCATCCGTTCAAGCTGGAAGTGCAGCACGTCGACTTCCAGAGAGTCTCGGCGGACGAGAAGATCCACATCAAGGTGCCGCTGCACTTCGTGAACGCCGAGAAATCGCCCGCGATCAAGGAGCAAGGCGGCCTCATCACCCACGTTCTGAGCGAAATCGACGTCCGCTGCCTGCCCGCGGACCTGCCCGAATTCATCGAGGTGGACCTGTCTGAGATCGCGATCGGGCACTCGATCCACGTGCGCGAGCTTCCGTTGCCCAAGGGCGTGGAGCTTGCCCTGGGGGGAAACGAG
>VBDE01000060.1 GCA_005883665.1 Betaproteobacteria bacterium | reverse complement strand
AAAAGGTCACCCTCATGCAGCAGCAGCATGTCGAGCTTCAACCGGCTCACCACGAAATCGGCGGCGCTGGTTGCGACCAGCCCGGGGTAGTCGATCGCCCTTTGAGCATCGAAGTTGTACCTGATCTCGAAAAGCTTCCGATCGTTCTTGATCCTCGCTATCGATTCGATCCAGTCGAGCCGGCTCTGCTCGCCCACGATGCCGCGCTGGCGCATCTGCTCGTAGTACACGAGGTCATCGCGGATCCCGCGCTCTTCCTCCGCGACTCTCAAGACCCGCTCCTGGGCCGCCACGCGGCTCAGCCTAGTCGCGTCGCGCGCGGTTCTCGCCTCGTCCAGGTAGTATGTGCTGGCGATCAGGCTGGCTGCACTCAACACAAGCAGCATGATCGCCACGGCGAGCGGCATGCGCAGGCGCTTGAGGTCGTCGCGGGTGACGTTCATGTGCCGCGCCGCTTGACTACTACCACCGAGAACTGCGGCACTTCCTCTCTCCTCGCGGCCCCGATATCGCCAGCGAGGCTTTTTTCCGCGTTGATGTCGAACGGCAATTGCGTGCGCGTCACTTCGGTGCCGGGCCGCCTGCGCAGCGCTTCGGTGAATTGGTTCACCAGTGCGGTCACGGCGCGGAAGTCCGAGGCCTGCTGCACGACGAGTTTGCCCGCAATCTCGGCGGTTTGGGTCTGAAACTCGGCGCCCGCGGCCTGTGCCTGCGCTGCCGGCGAGGCGGAAGGCGCCTTGGACGCCTCGCGGCCGGCCGCCGATTTCGCTCCGGTGCCGAGTTCCCAATCGATCTTGTCGATTTCGATCTGGGGCAGGGCTGTTACCGCTTCGCTGATCTCGACGAACATCCTGTCAGGCGAAGCGCTCTGCCGCAGGAGCGCTCGGTAGTTCTTGACGATGGCTTTGAGGTTTTCGCTGGCGATCGGTGTCTTGGGGAAACGCGTCTGCAGTCGAGCGTATTCCTCGGACGCGCGGGCTTCCTGCGTGCGATCACTCTGGGCTTGCTCTTTGACCTGATGGATATCAAAGAGCCTCACCGCCGAAAAGAGGAGGCAAAAACCGAACACCGCTGCTCCGGTGGCAAGAAGGGCCACACGCGCGCGCCACAGATGATAGAAGCGCCGCAGGCGGTCGTCGGCGTACTGTTCGCCGGAGGAGTAAGCAGCGAGCACGTGCAGAAACGGGCCTTCGGCGAGCGTCTCTGCTGGCGCTGATTTGAAACCCAGGCTGCTCGCTACCTTGTCGAGGTCGTGAACATGGAACTGCAGCCGGGCGGAACTGACGCACGCCGCGTCGTAGAGCGCTTTGTGCTCGCTCGGCGCGAGCACCAGCACGTCGAGCGCAGGCGCCTCGCGCGGCAGGATGCGGGTGTTGACGAGATACTGCTGGATCCGCAGCGCCTCGGCGGCGCAATCCTGAGCGATCGCGCGGGGATCGGAGAAATCCACGCGGCCGAGGCGCGAGAAGCGGATTCGGCCGTTCTCGATGTAGCTCTGTCGCAATCCGGCCTGCTGCCGGCTCACCATCAGGTATCGCCCGCCCTTGAAGCCAAGACGCTTCCCCGTCTGGGCCGCGACGAGCGCCACTGAGAATACCCCAACCACGCGGGCATCGTTCGAGCGCAAGGCCTCGAGCCAGGGCTGGAATTGATGCGCGTTGGTAAAGGACATGTAAAGAATCCGTTCCTCGCGCCGACCCGCGTGAGTCTCCGACCCGAGGGAGAGCGAGAGCGCGAGCGACGCGTCGCGGTACCGCTGGGCGAGCTTGCGCTCAAGCAGCGAGCGCCGATCTGTCCCGCGCACGTATGGGACGTTTTCCTGGAAGAAGTCTTCCTCGACCACATCGGCGAGCACGTAGAAAAGGCTTCCCGGTGCGCCCGCCGCGTAGGTGGAGAATTCGGCGACGCCTTTCTCGTTCATGTCGAAAATGCCTTCCTTGTGCAGCTCGCCTTTTTCCCATAGATAGGCGGTGACTCGCTGGGAAGTGAAGTAACAGAGACGTTTGCTCGGCACGGCCTCTATACCTTGATCTTGCTGATGACGTCGTAAATCGGCCCGAGAACCGAGAGCATCACCCAGCCGAGAATGACGCCCAGGACGACCGTCAGAGCAGGCTCGATGATCACCTGAATCTTGCCGATCGATTCGCGCACTTCGCGGTTGTAGAAATAGGATACGTTGAGCAGTGCCTTGTCGAGCGCGCCGGTCGACTCGCCCACCCGGAGCATTCTCACTACGAGCGGCGGGAAAAGTCCCACCTCCTGGAACGCCGCGGTGACGTTCTTGCCTTCGCTGATCTGCTGTCCCGCGAGCTTCAGGCCTTCCTGAATGACCAGATTGCCGGTGATTTCCTCCGAGCTGCGGATCGCATCCAGGATGGTGATCCCCGAGGAGTACATGAGAGCGAAAATGCTGGCGAAGCGCGACAGGATGATCTTGCGCAGGATCTCTCCCGCCACCGGGAGAGCGAGCTTGAAGCGATCGAGCTGGTAACGCACCGAGGGGTTGGCCCGAGCCGCCAGCTTGACGCCGACGAACACGATTGCAGGGGCGGCCAGGAGAGCCCACCAGTAGCCTACGAAAAATGCCGAGACCTCGATCAGAATGCGCGTTTGCAGAGGAACCTGCTGCCCCATGTTCCTGATGAAAGCGACCATCTGCGGCACGAGGTAGATCATCAGGAAGAAAGTCACCATTATCACGATCGAACCGACGAACGCGGGATAGAGCACGAGCTTCTTCATGTGCTCGGCCAGCTCGTCTTCCCATTTCAGGTTCTCGACGAGGCTTTTCAGCACCTCGGGGAGCTTTCCCGTGTCCTCGCCGGCGCGGATCAGGCTCGTAAAAACTAGGTTGAAGATTTGCGGATACTGGGCGAGGCTCTGCGACAGCCTCAAGCCCCCCTGGATGCTCTCGATGACTCCCGACATTACTTCGCGAAATCGGGCGTTTTCGATGCTGTCGCGCAGGTCGATCAGCGATTCGACGAGCGGCACCCCGGCCCCGATGAGCTGCTCCATGTGGAAGCAGAAGTTGATGAGCTCCGCGCGCTTGATTTCGCCCGAGCGAAGCAGGCTGCCGCCGTGACGGGTCGGTCCGCCCCGCACCAGGTCAAGGCCCATGCGCTTCAAGCGCAGCTCGAGGTCGACCAGATTGATCGCTTCGATCTGGCCGAGCATCGTCTTTCCCCGGGTATCTATGGCCTTGTAGGCAAAGAGTGCCATGTTTGATCCGTTGCCGGCGCCTGCGCCGGCCGTGCCTTACATCCGGTCGGTGAGGTCGACCACGCGCATCAGCTCATCGAGCGCGGTCGAGCCGTCGAGGACCCGGCGGACGCCGTCATCAGCCAGCGTGCGAAAGCCTCTCGCCAAGGCCGACTTCTGCAGTTCCCGGCCGGTGGCGCGGTGCGCGATCAGCTCGTCGAGCTCGCCGTCCATCTTCAGGATCTCGATGATGGCCATGCGACCCCGATAGCCCTGATATTCGCATTGGTCGCAGCCGACGGCCCGGTACAGCGTCGGCGGGCGCTCGGGCCGCGCTCCCACCATGCTGCACTCGCCGGCGCTCGCCTGGTGAGCCTGCTTGCAGTGCTTGCACAATCTGCGGACCAGGCGCTGCGCGACGATGCCGATGATGTTGCCGGCGAGGACGTCCGGAACGATGCCGATGTCGAGAAGCCGGGGGATCGCGCCGGCCGCCGAATTGGTGTGCAGGGTCGAATAGACCTGGTGGCCCGTCATCGCCGCGCGGAACGCCATGGTCGCCGTGTCCTCGTCGCGAATCTCGCCGACCAGGATCACATCGGGGTCCTGCCGCATGAGCGAGCGGATGCCGTTGCCGAAATCCATCTTGGCGGCCTCGTTGATCGAGGTCTGCCGGATCAGGGTCATGGGATATTCGACCGGATCCTCCAGCGTCATGATGTTGAGGCCGTCGTTGTTGATGTGGTTGAGCACCGAATAGAGCGTCGTCGTCTTGCCGCTGCCGGTGGGGCCGGTGACCAGGATGATGCCTTCGGGCCGCGCGATCATCTTCTTGAGAAGCTGGAGCTGGCCCGCTTCGAGGCCCAGGCCGTCGAGCGGAACGATCCCTTTCTGCCGGTCGAGAATGCGCAGCACGATGTTCTCGCCATGCGTGGTCGCTTGCGACGAGACGCGGAAATCGACCGCGCGGCCCGTGAGCATCAGCGAGATGCGCCCGTCCTGCGGGGCGCGTGTTTCGGCGATGTTCATCTTCGACATCACCTTGATGCGCACCGCCATGGCCGGCCAGTATGTCTTGTGGAGGGACCTTATCTGGCGCAGCACCCCGTCGATGCGATAGCGGATGCGCAGGAAACTCTGCTCCGGCTCGAAGTGAATGTCGGAGGCGCCGCGCTCGACGGCGTCCGCGAAAAGCGCCGAAATGAGGCGCACGACCGGCTGCGAGTAGGCGTCGCCGGACGACTGCAGGCTCTGGTAGTCGATTTCGCCGGTCTCGATCTCGTGCAGGATGCCGTCGATCGAGAAATCGTGGCCGTAGTACTGGTCGATAGCCCGGCCGATTTCGCCTTCGCCGGCGAGCCGGTTCTCCAACGCGAACTCCCCGCGCAGCTGCGCCCGCACCTGGTCCAGCGCCACGATGTTGTTCGTGTCGGCGATGGCGATGATGAGCTTGCGTGCCTCGCGGTCGAGCGCGACCGGGAAGATGGTGTGTCGTTTGGAGAATTCGCGGGGCACGAGCTTCAGCGCCATCGAGTCGACGACGATCTGCGTGAGATCCACGCTCTGCAGGCCGAGCTTTTCGGACAAGGCATCGCGCAGCGTCGCCTCGGACACGAAGCCCAGATTCACGAGGAGTTTTCCGACCGGTTGATGGGTCTTGAGCTGCTCTAGCAACGCGATCCGGAGCTGATCCTCGGTGAGGATCCCCTGCGAAATCAAAATCTGCCCGATATGGCGCTTGGCTTGCGGGGAGACCGCTTGGGCGCTAAGGCGCGGGGAATTCATCGAGGGCTATTCGCTCAGCTCCTGCACGCGCAGCCGCGCGTGGGCGGGGTTGAAGCTCGGCGCGCGCTTGTCGGTCAGAGCAAGCGCCCGCTGGTAAAACTCAAGCGCCAGCTTTCCCTGGTGCAGTTGATCGAGACTGACGGCGAGATTGAAGGCGTAGTCGGCATTTTCCGGATCGACCGAGTGGGCCTTGAAGTACGCCGCCTGGGCTTCGGCCCAGCGCGACTGCCGCGCGTACTGGTTGCCGAGCGAGAAGTGCAGAAGCGCGGCCTCCGGCTGGCTTGCGATGAGGCTTTTCAAGCGGCTCTCCGAAGCGACCGGGTCAAGCTGGCCGCGCAGCGAGATGAGGCTCGCCACTGCGTGGCTGTCGCGCGGGTCGATCTCGAGCAGCCTGAGATAGCGCGCTTCGGCCGAGCTGAGTTGGCCGCTGCGCACGTCGATGGCCGCGAGGCCGAGCAGCGCGTCGCGGTTGGTCGGCTCGCGCGCGAGCGCCCGCTGGTACGCGTCGCGGGCGGCGACGAGGTCGTTCCTCTGGAACGCCTGGTACCCCTGTTCGACCAGCGGATCGACGCCCAGCGTGGGGGCATTGATCGCGATCGGTGCGAGCACTTCGCCCGCCCGCGGCGAAGCGGTTGCTGTCAAATCCGGGGAGGATTCGGACCGCAACGCCGAAGATCCCGAGGCAAGGGTTCCCGAGATCGGTTGAGACTTCGGCCGCGGCGGACGCACCGGCTGTATCGGAGGGATTCCCGGAACTGCGGTGCGCGCTGGCGCGGCGGCCTGCGGCGCTTGCACGGGCGGAGGAGGCGCGGCGGGTTGGGAAGGTTCTGCCACGGGGGCGGACGCAGTTACGGACTGAGCGGGAGTCGCGACCGGGCGGGCTTGCATTTCCACCGGGGGGACACTGTATTTCGGCCGCATTTGCCACCATACATAGCCTCCGTAGCCCAATCCGACCAAGGCGAGCGCGGCCAGGCTGAGATAAAACGGCATACGCGGGTTGTAATCCATCTCCTTCACCTGAAAAAGCTGTTGAGCTTGGGCGCGCTCAGCAGTACGTGCGAATTCGTTCGTCGAAGGGATCGGCTGCGCAGCGGGCTCGAACGTTTCCTGTTCCTGCAGCGAAAATTCGGCCCTTGCCGCTGGCGGCTCGGCGGCCTTCGTTTCC
>VBDE01000059.1 GCA_005883665.1 Betaproteobacteria bacterium | reverse complement strand
TCATCGCCAACCTCGAGCAGAAGGAGCATCGCGAAGTCTTCACCAAGAAGGTGAGCAACCTGCTTCCCAGCTTGCAGGACTTCAAGGATACCTGGGCGTCGATCCTGCGCGGCACCGCGATCGGGTCGTTCCTCGGCATTTTGCCCGGCGGAGGCGCGCTGCTTGCTTCCTTCGCCGCGTACACGCTGGAGAAGAAGGTCTCGAAGAATTCGGCCAATTTCGGCAAAGGCGCGATCCAGGGCGTGGCGGCGCCCGAATCGGCGAACAACGCCGGAGCCCAGACCTCCTTCATCCCGCTGCTCACGCTCGGCATCCCATCGAATCCCGTGATGGCGCTGATGATCGGCGCGATGATGATCCAGGGCATCGCGCCGGGACCGCAGGTGATGACCGAGCGGCCGCAGCTCTTCTGGGGAATGATCGCTTCGATGTGGGTCGGCAACCTGATGCTGGTCGTGCTCAACCTGCCGATGATCGGCATGTGGATCAAGCTGCTGATGGTGCCGTACCGGATACTCTACCCGTCGATCCTAGTCTTCTGCTGCGTCGGCGTGTACAGCCTGTCAAACAGCCCGTTCGACGTGATGCAGACTGCGGCTTTCGGCGTGGTCGGCTACATCTGGGTGAAACTGGAGTGCGAGCCCGCGCCGCTCATCCTCGGCTTCATCCTCGGGCCGCTCATGGAAGAAAATCTCCGCCGCGCGATGCTCTTGTCGCGCGGCGACCCGCTGGTGTTCTTCCAGCGCCCGATCAGCCTCACCATGCTTCTGATTGCGGCTATCCTGCTGGCGGTCGTGCTGGCACCGACGGTGCGCAAGAAACGCGAGGAAGCTTTCGTCGAGGCTTGAGCTAGCGGTTCTTGCCCTGCTGCCACAGCACGTCGCCGCGGCCGCCCTCGCGGTTGAGCGCGCGGCCGAGAACGAAGAGCAGGTCCGATAGCCGATTCAGGTAGACCCGCGCCGGGTCGGCGACCTTTTCCGCGGACGACAGGGCGACTATCGAGCGCTCGGCGCGTCGGCAAACGGTGCGCGCGAGATGCGCGAGGCCTGCCGCGCGCGTTCCGCCCGGGAGGATGAATTCCTTCAGCGGCGGCAGCACGGAGTTGAACTCGTCGAGGAGCGTCTCGAGCCGCTGAACTTGGGCTTCAGTCATCGTCGCACGGCCCGGAATCGAGACGTCCCCGCCCAGATCGAACAAATCGTGCTGGATGTTCTCGAGGACCGCGCGTATTTTTTCGGGAATCTGCTCGGCGAGCAGCAGGCCGACCGCGGAATTGAGCTCGTCGATCTCTCCGAGCGCGACGACGCGCGGGCTGTCCTTGCGCGTCCGCGAGCCGTCGCCGAGGCCCGTTTCGCCGGAATCGCCGGTACGGGTGTAGATCTTCGACAGGCGGTGACCCATGAGCGGGAGGCTTTGCGGAGAACTCCTAATGTAGCATGCCCACAATAGCCGGGCGATTTCCCCGTAGCGAAATCCAAGCGTTCTTGGCGCTAGACGCCCAACCGGCGGCGCGCGAGGTGGTCAAGCGAAAAATTCCCTGCCCCGCGGCAAAGCAGGACGAAGAGCATCGCCGCCCACTGGATGTGAGTCGGCCACGCCTGCGGATAGACGAGAACCTCGATCACCGCCGTCATGCCGAGCAGGACGAGCGACGCGGCCCGCGTGGCGAGCCCCAGCACGAGCAGCACCGGCGTCGTGAGCTCGATCGAGACCGCCATATACGCGGCAAGCTCCGGCGGCAGGAGCGGCACCTTGTATTCTTCGACGAAGAGCTCGACGGCCGTATTCCAGTTCGCGAGCTTGGTCATGGCCGAATTCCAGAACACCGTCGCGACCGCCAACCGCAACGGAATGGCAAGGACTGTGTAAGGGACGCCGTCGAGCCAGCGAATGACGCGTCCGATTAGCGCGGGTCGCTCGGTTGACGCGGAGGTGAGAGTCGTCATGAGAAGTCCCGGTAGTGCTCAGGCGGATGTTTCGTTCAAGCTGAAATCGATGAAGCGGCCGGCCGCGAGGTGGTCGGCGAGCAGCGCCGACGCCTCGGTATCCGGCGCTTCGTCGAGGGCGGCGGCGAGCGGCCTGCCTGCGAAAAGTGCGGCGGTGATTCGCCACGCGGATTCGCCCATGCGACGGACCTCGACGCCGGTCGCAAGACGCTGCACCAGCAGCCACGCCGGGCCCGCGCCGGGATCGATCGCGGCAAGCGCGTCGTCATCCTCCTCCAGCACCGCGCGCCAGATGAGATCCGCGGGGTGATCCACGCGGAGGAGGCCCGCCGACGGGTGCGGCACAAAGCTCACGCGCTCTCTCTCGGCCTCCGCGAGCGCCGCAAGGCGACGGGGATCGAGCGGCTCCACGTCGGGGGCATGGAGGACGCGGTTCACCGCCCATTCGAGCCGTGTCACTTCGGGCAGGTAGGCGAGCGACGCGGCAGGCTCGAAATCGGACAGGAAATCGGCGAACTTCTCTCCGTAATCGTCGAGACACGCGCTCTTTGGCGGGTGCGCCTCGATGAAAATGCGCGCCGCGCCGTCGAAGAACTCGGCGCCCACGAGGCGATGCACGGCAGGATACGACAGGTGCAGCGCCTTCGTGAGCACGCTCGCAAAGGTGCTACGGTATACGTCGAGCCGCTCGGCCGGGCTCATGCCGGCGTCGACGACGTGCGCGGAGATCCCGCGGTCGTCGTGGACGACGAGGCTCGCGCGCATCGCGCACTGGAGCTCAAGCAGCGAGGGCGTGGCAGTTTCCATTTCTCGCCTCTTCGATCAGCGCGGCGGCGTGAGCCGCCTCATCGAGCAGCACCGCCATGGGCGGCACGTCGGTGTCCCATTCGATCAGCGTCGGCACCCGGCCGAAGAGCGCGAGCGCCTCGGCATAGAGCGCCCACACTTCCGGTGCGACGCGCGAGCCGTGATCGTCGATGAGCAGCGTTCGGGCGCCGTCGAGCCGCCGGAGGGAATGACCGGCGAGATGGATCTCGCCCACCGCTTCGGGAGGCAGCGCCGCGAGATACGCCGAAGCCCGCCAGCCGTGGTTGCACGCGCTGACGTAAATGTTATTCACGTCGCACAGAATGCGGCAGCCGGTTCGCTTTGCGACTTGAGCAAGGAATTCCCATTCCGGGATGGTCGAGTGCCGGAACTGCAGATACGTGGACGGATTCTCGACGAGGATCCGGCGTTTCAAATGATCCTGAACCTGCGCGACGTTCCGGCAGACGATCCCGAGCGCCTCTTCGGTCAGAGGCAGCGGCAGGAGATCGGCGAGGTAGTTCCCGGCCGCGACGCTGAAGGAAAGATGCTCGGAGACGAGCCCGGGCTCGGCCCGCTCGACGAGCTCCCGCACCCGCGCGAGGTGCGCCGGGTCCAGCCCCTCCGCGCTTCCGAGCGACAGGCCCGTGCCGTGAAGCGACACGGGATAGTCGCGGCGGATCGCGTCGAGACACGCCGGCGCGCTTCCTCCGCCCAGGTAGTTCTCGGTGTGCACCTCGAGCCACGCCGCGGCGGGACGCGCTTCGAGGACTTCCCGATGGTGGCGAAAGCGCAACCCGACCCCGGCCTTGGCCGGGATCGAGTCGCGTGTTCGCAGCGGAGCGGCGTGCGAATCCAAAGCTCGCTCCCGATCAGGAGGCCGTCGTCTTGCCGCCCTGGATCTTGGAGCAATCGCCCGCTGGGAGCATGACGAAGGACTTGGTATCGCGCGCCTTGGTTGCCTGCCCGGCGCAGGAATGCGCGCCTTCGGCGCAGTCATTCTTTGCAGCCGCGTTGATGCCGTAGCATTTCTCGAGCTTGCCCTTCTCCATCCTCGCCATGTTGTCCTTCACCACCTGCGGCATCTTGCTCATGTCCATCTTGCCCTGCGCCTGACCGGGCGACGCCTGGATCGCCAGGGCAAGCCCCACTGCGGTTGATAAGGTCGAAGCAGCCAATACATATCGGTTCATAATTGGACCTCTTTGATTTGAGGGTCTCGGAATCGAGACCGCGACAGCAAATTCGCTTCAAACGGACAAAAGGTTACACGCAAGGTAATCTGTTCGCATAACGCAGCCAAAGGAGGAGTCATGGACCGAGTTCGCCTGCCGCTCTTTCTGCTCCGCATCGGCGTCTTCATCGTCATGCTGATGTGGACGCTCGACAAGTTCGTCCGCCCGGGACACGCCGCCGGGATATTCAAGAAGTTCTACGGCATCGACGGCATATCCCCGACTGTGTTCTACGTGATCGGCGCCCTTGAGCTGCTGTTGCTGGTCGGTTTCGTCACGGGGACTGCCAAGCGCTACACCTACGGTCTGGTGCTGCTCCTTCATGCAATCTCGACGCTTGCGTCCTATCAGCAATATCTGGCGCCGTTCGACAATCTGCTTTTCTTCGCAGCGTGGCCGATGCTGGCCGCGTGCATCACGCTGTACCTGCTTCGGGATCTGGATACGCTCTGGGCCATGCAGAAAACGCCATAATCCTTCGCTTTGTAGCCGGTCGCCCAAGTCTCGATGTCCTCAAGCTCTCACGATCGCGGTCCGGACCTCACTCTCGTCGCGGGTGCTGCGCTTTCGTCGGCCTCGGATTCACGACCGGGGTCTGAGAGACCCGTGGCGCGCGAGCTCGACTGGTCCATCTACATGGCTCGCGCGCAGGCCGGCGACCGGGATGCCTACAGGCGCCTGCTCGAGGACGTCGCGCCGTATCTTCGTTCGATCGCGGCGCGGCACTTTCGGAATTCGGGGGACATCGAAGATGCGGTTCAGGAAGTGCTGCTCACGGTGCACGCCGTGCGGCACACCTACGATCCGGCACGGCCGTTCGGTCCTTGGCTCGTCGCGATCGCCAATCGCCGCGTCGTCGACGGGCTTCGACGCCAGGGGCGTTCCAGGGCGCGCGAAGTCGCCCTCGAGACCGAGCACGAAACCTTTGCAGCGCCTGAAGCGAACTACCATGAGGCGGCTTCGGAAGCGCGCGCACTGCGGGACGCGGTCGAGCACCTGCCCCCCGGGCAACGCGACGCCATCCGGATGCTGAAGCTCCAGGAGATGTCGCTGAAGGAAGCCGCGGCAGTGAGCGGGATGACGGTCGCCGCGCTGAAGGTGGCGACCCACCGTGCTGTGAAGAGCTTGCGGAAGGTGCTCGGACAGGACCGAAGAACGTGATCACCACGCCCGATCTCATCG
This sequence comes from Betaproteobacteria bacterium, assembly GCA_005883665.1. Taxonomy (GTDB): domain Bacteria; phylum Pseudomonadota; class Gammaproteobacteria; order Burkholderiales; family SG8-39; genus VBDM01. Next base: position 1,456 of record VBDE01000059.1, on the reverse strand, counting down.
AGTCGCTTGTCGCGAATGCGGCGCCGGTGCGTAGGCTGCGGCCGCCCGTCGCGCGCGCGGTGGGCTGGCTGTTGTTCGCGGCGCTGATGCTCGCGCTCCTCGCTGTCAGTCACGAGATGCGGCCGGATCTCGCACTGCGCCTGCGGCAGCCGGAGTTCGTGATCGGTGTCGCAGCGTCGCTCGCGACCGGTGTGCTCGCCGCGATTGCGTCGTTCCTCCTGAGCATCCCCGACCGCTCTCGGGCATGGCTGCTTCTACCGCTGCCAGCGCTCTTCGTGTGGGTATCGACCATAGGCTATGGGTGTCTGATCAACTGGGTGAGCCTTCAACCGGGGAGTCTTCCCTTCGGCGACGAGGCCGGGTGCTTCGCGCTGCTTGTCCTGACCGGAGTGCCGCTCTCTCTCGCCATGCTCATCATGCTGCGTTACGCGGCGCTGCTCGCGCCGACGCGGGTCGCGATTTCGGGCAGCCTCGCGGTGGCCGCCGTGACTGCGACAGCCCTGTCGATTTTTCACGAGCATGACGCGAGCGCAATCATCTTGATCTGGAATTTCGGCACCGCGGTGCTGCTCGTTGCGCTCGGCGGTGCGTTCGGCCGCAGGATGTTCTCGTGGGTAGCTTATGCCGGAAAGTAAATGAAAACCCATCTGGAAAAAATCGGCAGCCTGGGAGCAGTGATCGCCGCTGCCGCCTGTCCGATATGCTTTCCGAAGCTGGCGCTCCTCGGTGCGCTCTCCGGCTTGGGCGCGCTCGGCGCATACGAATCGCAGCTTTTCATCGCCGCTCAGGTACTGATTGCGGTCGCCGTGCTGGGCCATGTGCTCGCGTACTTTCAACACCGCAAGGGCTGGCTGCTCGGGCTCGCGATCTTGAGCGGCGTAGCGGTATTTGGCGGCCTGTACCTCCTGCGCTCCGAAGCGATGATCTACGCGGGGTTCGCCGGTCTGGTCGTGACGAGCGCCACGGGAGCCCTCCTGCAAAAGGCGAATAGAACGAGTGGTATCGAGATCGATAATGGAGTCAGTGATAACCTGCCCGAAGTGCCGCTATAGCAAACGCGAGAAAATGCCGACGGACATGTGCCAGTTTTGCTACGAGTGCGCGAGCTGCCATGCTCTGCTGCGCCCGAAGGCGGGCGACTGCTGCGTGTTTTGCTCGTACGGTTCGGCGAAGTGCCCGCCGATGCAAGCTGCCGGTATCAAGTAGAGGAGAAGATCATGGATCAGAAAGTGAGGCCGTCGCCGCGATTGGCACCGCTGCCGGTCGGCCACGCACCCGAGGTCAAGGAGACCTTCGAATTCTCGAAAAAAAGCCTGGGCTTCGTCCCGAACAGCATGCTGATCATGCAGAGGAAGCCCAATCTCGTCAAAGCGTTCTCGCAGCTCTCCCAGGCGATCTGGGATCCGAACGGCGAGGTAGACCGCGGCTTAAAGCGCCTCGTCGGCCACGTCGCAAG
>VBDE01000058.1 GCA_005883665.1 Betaproteobacteria bacterium | reverse complement strand
ATGGAGAAGAACGCCGCCACGGGCTTTACGCCGAACTCGTCCACATTCTTCAACCTGCTTCGGGCGCACACGATCCAGGGCACGTTCTGCGACCCGTACTACGGCGGGAACGCGAACTTCGCCGGGTGGGACCTGATCAGCTATCCCGGAGTGCGTATCTCGGTCGCGGCGCAGGAACAGCGCATGGGCGTGGCACTGAAACCGAACCACAAGTCGGCGTACGACGACTCGATGTTCACGAAGAGGGGAGGCGGGCATGGCCACTAATCTCAGTAAGACCGACGTCGTCGTCGTAGGACTCGGAGCGGTCGGCGGCGTGGCGGTCCTGCCTCTGGCCCGCGCCGGGCTCGAGGTGATCGGCCTGGAAGCGGGGGATTGGCTTACGGGGCGGGACTTTGCTCCGGATGAGCTGCGCAACAATTTCCGCGGCTGGCCGCAATCGGTCCAGAAAGCGAACACCGAGATTCCGACCCACAGGCCGAATGCGTCGGCGCCGTATTCGCCGCGCTTTCCGATCCATCCCATGATGAACGCCGTCGGAGGCACTTCGCTGCACTACTGGGCGCAGAGCTGGCGCCTCAATCCCTGGGACTTCAAGGTCGTGAGCGAGACCACGCGGCGTTATGGAGCTGCGCGCATACCCAAGGGCTCGACCGTCGAGGATTGGCCGTTCGGATTGGAGGAGCTCGAGCCGTACTACGACAAGGTGGAATACGAAGTCGGCGTGTCGGGCAAGGCGGGCAACATCGGCGGCCAGATCGATCCGCGCGGCAACATTTTCGAGGGTCCACGCAAGCGCGAGTATCCGATGCCTCCGCTGCGGGGCACTGGGTTCACCGAGCGAATGGCAGCCGCTGCGAAGAGCCTCGGGTGGCACGCGTTTCCCGGGCCGGCGGCGATCAATTCACAGGTCTACGACAGCCGGCCTGCCTGCGTGTACCACGGCTACTGCAACCGGGGCGGGTGTCACATCAACGCCAAGAATTCCACGGCGGCCAGCACCATTCCCAAGGCGCAGAACACCGGCCGCCTCAAAGTCGTCACGCAGGCCCACGTCACCACGATCGCAGTCGACGAAAAGAGCGGGCGCGTGACCGGGGTGAACTACGTGAAGGGCGGCCAGGAGTATTTCCAGCCGGCGGAGGTCGTGCTACTCGCGGGCTATACCTATGAAAACGTGCGCATGCTGCTGCTGTCGAAGTCCAAGCCCTATCCGAACGGACTGGCGAACAACCGCGGACAGGTGGGCAGGCACTACTTCACCCACAATACGGCATCGACCCTGACGGCGTTGTTCCCGTTCGACCTCAATAACTGGTACGGCCTGCCGGCGCAGGGCATCGCGGTCGACGACTGGGCAGACGACAACTTCGACCACTCGGGGCTCGATTTCATCGGCGGCGGCAATCTCTGGGTGTATTCCGACCGGCGGCCGATCGGGGCCGCGAGCATGAGCACGTTCGGGAAAGCGCCGGCCTGGGGCTCGGCGTGGAAATCGTTCGTCAAGCAGAACGCGGACCGCTGGAACATCGCCTACATCCAGAAAACGACGCTGCCGTTCGAGGACAACACCCTCGATCTAGATCCCACGGCGAAGGATGCGCTCGGTTTCCCGGTGTGCCGGATCACGGCCGATTTCAAGGAAAACGACAGGAAGATCGGCGCGTTCACCCAGGACAAGATGGCGCAGTGGTTCATGGAGGCCGGAGCGGTGGCGGTGGAACGAGGGCCGGTCGGCACGATGGGCCCGTCCACGCACGCGTACGGCGGGACGCGCATGGGCGACAACCGCGAGACGAACGTCGTCGACTCCTGGGGTTTTTCGCACGAAGTGCCGAACCTCGGCGTGCTGGGTGCCTGCGTGATGGGCACCAGCGGTGCTCACAACCCGACGCTCACCGCGCAAGCGCTGGCGTGGCGCACCGCGGAGCGCCTGACCAAGGCCTGGAAGACGATCGCAAGCGGTTAGAGCAAGACAGCGGCAACGGAATCACGCGAGTCAGCACAAGAGACGTACTAGAGAAATCCTCCAGGTCCCCGTCTCAGGTCGCGTGCCCAGGCGCCGCACTCCTCGGCGATCTCGTTCAGCACCTCCCCGTCCGATCTCCCCGAAGCCTTGAGCACGTGGAAGCCGTGATCGGCGCCTTCCAGCCAGTGCATCGTCCAGCGGCCGGTCAGACGACCGACCACGCCTTCCATCAGATCGCGCCGGCAAAGCGCGTCGCGGGTGCCGTTCAGGCACAGGACCGGCACCTCGATTTTCGCGAGGTGCGCGTCGCGAAGCTCTTCGGGCTTCCCCGCCGGATGAAGCGGGTAGGCGAGGAGCAGGAGGCCTTCGCAGGAAAATCCGTCCGCCGCGAGCATCGAAGCCGCCCGTCCGCCCATCGAGCGTCCGCCGAGAATGAGCGTTTGCGGCCCGACTTCGCGGCGGGCGTGCGCGGCCACGGCGGCGATGCATTCCTTCAGGCGAGGCATGGTGTCTGGATGGCTGGACCCTTTCTCGCGGTAAGGGAAGTTGAAACGAACGACGTCGAGCCCGCGCTTGAGCAGCGCCTCGGTCACCCCGAGCACGCCGCGGTCGCCCATGTGGCCGGCGGCGCCGTGCGCGAAAACAAAGAGCGCGCCGCCGGCCGATGCCGGCGCGGGCTCGAACACCGCTGAGGTCTCTTCCGCGCCGACCTTGACCCGCCATTCACCCGCGCTCACGGCGGGTGCGCCACGCAAACGCGCGTTATTTCATCCGATCCTTGATCTTGGCGAGGGCCGTGCGGGCGCATTCCTCGTCGAACTGGCCGCCGGGGGCGCCGCTCACCCCGAGCGCGCCGATCGTCTGGCCGCCGGCCTGGATGGCGACGGCGCCCTGCGCATAGGTGACGTTGGGCAGCTGGGTCGTCGGCACGTTGCTCGGCGGGTTCTTCGCCATCCTGTCCGCGATGGCCTTGGTGCTGTCCTCCTTGCGAACAAGGCCCACCGAGGCTACCGTGTACGCCTTGTAGTAGGCGTTGTCCATCGAGTGGATCGGCGCGCCGTCGCCGCGCAGCACGGCCTGGCGGACGCCGTCGAGATCTACGATCACCGCGACGACCTGGTAACCCTTCTGCGCGCAGGCCGCGACCGAATCGCCGACGAGCTGGTTCGCCAGCGCCGCCGACAATTTGTGCGTGGTGACCAGGCCCTGGGCCTCAACTCCCGTCGCGGCAGCGCTGGCGACGAGCACGAGCACTTGCAGTCCTGCCGAAATCCGTGGCATTGGGTTTCTCCCTATCGATGGGTTTGGGGGGTTCCACGATACGACAAAACTTACTCCTGCGGAAGTGGCGTCAGAGCTCGTATCTATCGTGGTAGCGGACCCACGCCTGCGTGAATTCCAGGCCGTCCTCGTCCCGCCCCTTCGGGACGAGGTCGAGGTAGTGGTAGGCGGTGTTCAGCATGTCGATTCCCCGCGCATAGGAGGAGTAGGTGTGAAAAACGGCGCCGCTCTGGTCCTTGTAGAACACGCTTACGCCCTCGCGGTCGGTCACGCCGACGTCGGATTTCGAATAGTTGAAGAACGCCGCTCCGCTTTCGACTTCCTGCGGAGTGAACGACGCCTGATAGTCGTAGTTGAAATCGTTCTGCCCGGAGGAAACCCATTTGAAGCTCCAGCCCATCCGTTTCCTGAATGCTTCGAGCTTGGCGAGCGGTGCGCGGGAGATGGCGACGAAGCTCACGTCGCGGTGATTCAGGTGAATGCCGAGGCCGTTGAAATTGTCCGCCCAGAAGGAGCAGTGCTTGCAGCCCTCGCTCCATTCGGGCGCGAACATGAAGTGATAGACGACAAGCTGGCTCCTGCCGTCGAAGAGCTCGGACAGCGTCTCCGGGCCCTTCGGCCCGTCGAAGACGTAATCCTTGTCGACCTTCTCCCACGGCAGGGCGCGCCGCTGCCGGGCGAGCTCGTCGCGGAGCCGGGTGAACTTCTTCTCCTTCGCGAGGAATTTCCTGCGCGCTTCGATCCAGGCCTTGTGCGATACGACCCGATGCTTCCCGACTCCCTTGCCCGCGCGTGATTTCGTCATGTCGGCCTCCGGTGGTCGTGAAGGTGTATATCGGCAAACGGCCTGGTGTCAAGCGCCCGGAAATATCGCGCTTTGCGCCGGCACTTTGCGTGGCGCATAATTCGGTTCGCTGAACGTCCGGCGCTCCATTCAAAAAGGGAGAACCCATGGGCATTTCCTGTCGCAGGTCCGGCTTGTGTGCCGCCGCGGCGCTCGCTTGCGCCGCCGCGTTTCCCGGCTTCGCGGCCGCGCAGTCCCTGCCGGTCCTGGATGTGGTGGTCGGCAACAACTTCGGGCACCTGCCGATGTTCATCGGCGCGGAGAAAGGCATCTTCAAGACGCACGGAGTGGACGTGCGCCTCAAGGTCGTGAACACCGGCACGGACATGGTCAACGCCATGCAAAAGCGGGAGGTTCAGGTCGGCGACATGAGCGTGACCACTTTCCTCAAGGCGCGCCACGCCGGCGATCCGTTCCGCGTGATCGGCATCATCATGAGCGACGCGACGCGTTCCAACGCCGACGAACCGCTCGCGATCGTGGCGCGCAAGGGCTCCGGCGTGAGCAAGGTCGAAGACTTGAAGGGCAAGCGCGTCGGCCTCGCCAAGGCGCAGACTTCCGATGAATATTTCAAGATGGTCCTCGCGCGGCGCGGCATGAAGTATGAAGACGTGGTGATCGAGAACATCATGACGCCGCCGGCGCTGGCGCCGGCGCTCAACGCGGGAAAGGTCGACGCGGTGGTCTCCTGGGAGCCGTACAACACTGCGGTGCTCGAGCAGGTGCCGGGCTCCTACGTCGTCGTTCGCGGCGGCGGCCACCTTTCCTACATCATGGTGGCCACGGCGCACGAGCCGACGATCGCAAGCAACCCGCAGGTGCTGCGCAACTTTGTCGCGGGCCTCGCCGAAGCTTCGCAGTACACGCGCAAGAACCGCAACGAGGCCGTCGAGATCTTCGCGAAGTGGGTGCCGGGGATCGATCTGGCGGTCGGCAAGAAAGCGATCCAGCATATCAGCTACGACCCGCGCGTTTCGCCCGCGCTGATGCAGGCCTTCGAAGCCGCCGAGGATGACGTTCTGAAGAATACACTCAAGGGGGCGACGCGGCTGAACGTCCCGGATCAGTTCGCGCTCAAGTTCCTCGAGGAAGTCGAGAAGTCGCGTCCGCAGTACTTCAACGACCTGCCACCGCTGCCGAGGGCAAGCCGCTAGGGGCGCAGGGCCGCAGTTCGAGCTGGATAGACGCTCGACGGCGTCGGTCAGCGAGCATGAAAAAACTCCATCGAATCGCAGAGGACAGGAAGATCGCAGGCGTCTGCGCCGGGCTCGGCGCGTCTCCGGAGACGGCGGACGCTGTGCAGGTGACTCCCGCGCCACCCAGGACTACGAAGTTGGACGCCGTGCCGAGTGAAGGCGCGATCGTCACTGCGAAGGCTTGGGAGGTGCCGCCAAGCAGCGCGGCGATTGCAAACAAGGTGGAAAGATGTTTCTGATGAGTTTCCATGGTGGACTTCCTTTAAGTAGGTTTAAGTAGGTTTAGGGAAAAAGAACAGTCCCGATAGTCCTCCTTTCGCCCCGGGCGGACTGTCCGCTGGGATACATGGAACGGACAATATTTGGGACAGCGTGCCCGTCGCGACAGCTCGCTCGCCTTGCCGGCGCAAGCGAGCGTTGCTAGACTTCAAATTCCATAACTTCGAAAGGAGGTGATCCCGTGAGAGACCAACAAGGCAGGACCGGACTACCGACCTCGCACAGCGGATCAATCCGCAGACTTGGGATTTCCGCCAGCCGTTAGGCCGGCGTGCCTTACTGCAGGACGACGCCCCGGAGAGAAATCTTCGGGGCGTTTTCGTTTCCCTGGAGGATCGTATGAGAATCGCAACGCTGATGGTCGTTCTGCTTGCCGGCTGCGCTACTTCGGGGGGCGAGCTCACCGAAGCGAGGGACAGCTGGGACGGCGCCACGTACGACGAGGTCGTGCTGCGCTGGGGGACGCCCGCGCGCAGCACGAAGCTCAGCGACGGACGCGACGTCTATACCTGGGTGTCCGAAAGCGTGGGCTCGCGGGGGAGCGTCCACCCGTCGATCGGGATTTCCGCCGGCAGCGGGGGCGGGATCGGCATCGGCACCGGCATCATGTTCGGTTCCGGCGGCGGCGAGCCGGTCCGCTGCGAACGCACGCTGATTTTCAAGGCTGGTCGCGTCGACGAGCAGACCTGGGAGGGGCCGGCTGGATACTGCAGGAGCTTCGGCCGGTCCGCTCGCTAGAGTTTCGCAGATCGCCTGCTCATCGCCCGACAGCAACGCCCGCTCTCCCGTCCATGGATCGCCTGATCGCGCAATACGGGCTCGCGCTGGTTTTCGCGAACGTGCTGCTCGAGCAGCTCGGGCTGCCGATTCCCGCGATCCCGGCGCTCGTCGTCGCCGGCGCGCTCTCGGCCGAGGGGGAGTTTTCGCCTCTCGCGGCGTTCGGCGTCGCATTCGTCGCGTGCATGATGGGCGACGCTGCCTGGTACCTCGCGGGCCGGCGCTACGGCCGCCGCGTGATGAAACTCCTGTGCCGCGTGTCGCTATCGCCCGATTCCTGCGTGCGCCAGGCGGAATTCCGCTTCGAGCGCTGGGGGAAGCTGACGCTGGTGCTCTCGAAATTCATTCCCGGCCTCTCGACCATCGCGCCGCCGCTCGCGGGGGCGACGCGCTTGGGCTGGCCGTCGTTCCTGCTCTTCAACGGCGCGGGCGTGGTGATCTGGGCAGGCGCCGCGATCGCCGCGGGGATGCTGTTTCACGCCCAGATCAACGAATTCATCGTTCGCCTGGAAGGACTCGGCACGCTCGCCGCCGAGGCGATCGGCGTGCTGCTCGGCGGATACATCGCGCTCAAGTGGTGGGAGCGGCGGCGCTTCTACAAGACGCTGCGCATCGCGCGCATCGGCGTCGACGAGCTGCGCGCTCTGATAAAGGGAGACAAGCGCCCGGTGGTCGTCGACGTGCGCTCTTCCAGCGCACGCGATCTCGATCCGCGTTTCGTTCCCGGCGCGCTGGCGATGGACATCGCCGAAGTGGACCGGCGTCTCGAGGAGCTGCCATCCGAGCGCGAGATCATTTTCTACTGCACCTGTCCCAACGAAGCTTCGGCGGCGCAAGTCGCAAAAAAATTGATCGGGCTCGGCTACACCAAAGTGCGCCCGCTGCACGGCGGACTGGACGCCTGGATCGCCGCCGGCTACGAAGTCGAGCACCGGGAGCAAGACAGGAAGTAGGATTGCCCGACGGAGGGAAAATCAATGACAGAGCAGATCACGGTAAATACGATGCGCCGGGCGATGGTCGCCGGCGTGGCTGCGGCCGCTTTGGCCAGACCGACTGCAGCGGTGGCCCAAGAGCCGTTTCGATCCAAGACGTTCGTGCTGGTTCACGGCGCCTCGCAAGGCGGCTGGTGCTGGCGCCGCGTCTCGGACCGGCTCGAGCGCCGCGGCCATAAAGTCTTCACGCCCACGCTCACGGGCTTGGGCGAGCGTTCGCACCTCATGAGCCGCGATGTGGATCTCGACATGCACATCACCGACGTGGTCAACGTCATGAAGTGGGAGAGTCTTGAGAACATCGGGGGCATCGTGCTCGTCGGCCATTCCTACGGCGGCTGGGTTGTCTCCGGCGTGGCCGAGCAAATGCTGCCGGCTATTTCCTCGATCGTGTTTCTAGACGCGTTCGTGCCGGAAAACGGCCAGAAGGGCCTCGATCTCAATTCGGAGCGCAGCCGCGCCGAGATCGCGCGCGCGTTGAAAAATGGCGACATCTCCCGGCCGGCGCCTCCGGCCACGACCTGGAACGTGAACGAAAAGGACCGTGCCTGGGTTGACGCCAAACAAACCGCGCAGCCGATCGGTGTCTCGCTCAAGCCGATCAAGCTCACCGGCGCGCGCGACCGCGTCGCGAAGAAGACCTATATCCGGGCGATGAACTTCGAGAATCCGAACTTCGACCGCTTCTACGCGAAAACGAAAGCCGATCGGTCCTGGCGCACCTACGAGGTGGCGTGCGGCCACGACGTGATGATCGACATGCCCGACCGGCTCACGGAGATACTTCTGGAGGTGGCATAAGTTTTCAGGCGCTCGCCGGCGCCAACGCTTTCCTCCTCATGCGCGCGAGCACCCCCGCCAGCGCGACGCCGGCGACGCACACGGCGCTCGTCGCGATGAAGCCCCAGGTGAAAGCGCCCGCCGTGTCCTTCACCACGCCGAGCGCATAGGCGAAAGTGAGGGCGCCCAAGTTGGCGAACATGTTGCAGAACCCGGCGGAGATGCCGGCGACGCGCGGCCCGAGCACCTCGACCGGTACATAGAAGAGCGGCCCGAAATAGAACTGCAGGAAGATCGCGTTCACCGCGACCACGAGCACGAGCAACGGGATCGACTCGACGAGGACGAGCAGCGCCGAAGTGCAGGCGAGCACGGCGAGCGATGCCCCGATCACGAGCGGCGGGTTCCGCAGGCGGTCCGAGGTGTAGCCGCCGAGCGCGTTGGAAGGCCCGGTCAGCGCGAAGCCCATCGCAGTGATGAATCCGGCGGACTGGAGCGATAGCCCTCGATCGGCCACCAGGAGCGAAGGCAGCCAGAAATTGAACGAGGTGGTCACGCCGAAGCGGATGAACTGGATGCCGGCGCAGACCCACATGATCGGGTAGCGGAAGAGCCGGAACGCATCGAGCACGCCCACCGGTTGC
>VBDE01000057.1 GCA_005883665.1 Betaproteobacteria bacterium | reverse complement strand
CGGGGCAGATGGTCAACTCGCCGGTCGACCTCTATCAGATGCTCGAGAAACCGTTGATGCTCGACTTGCATGACCGCGACGGCCTGGTGCGCTTCGGCGACGTGGAGGACGACACCAACTTGCCGTACCTCGGAAGTCCGCTCTGGGATCGTCCGTTCGAGAACATCGGCAGAATGACGCTGCGGGACTGGGGCGAGGGAACGAGCGCCCTGGGCAGCTCGGGCGCCTGGGAAACCGCTTTGTTGGGAGCCGGCGCCGTGCTCGGCTCCGCGGTGTTAGACCGGAGCGTCTCGCGATCGGTGGACCGTCACTTCGGCTCGCGCGCGCTCGATACGCTGGATGGAATCGGCAAGTGGCTGCCCGTCGCCGCGGTAGGCGGGGCGGGCCTCGCCGCGCTCTCCGAGCGGGACAAGCGCCTCGGCAATACCGGCATCGCCGCGATCGAGGCCGGAGTCACCGGCCTCGCTGCAAACCTGGGAATCAAATACGCCGTCGGCCGCGCCCGCCCGGTGGACGGGAAGGGGCCGGCCGATTTCGAGCCGTTCAAGCGCGCGGGCTCCTCTTTCCCCTCGAACCACGTGACCGTCACCTGGGCCGCGGTGACGCCGTTTGCAAAGGAGTACGACGCGCCGTGGCTTTACGGCGCAGCCGCACTGGCCAACGCCGGAAGAATCGCCTCGCGCGAGCACTGGTTGTCGGATACGGTGGCGAGCTCCCTGCTCGGTTTCGCGATCGGCGACTTCTTCTGGCAGGAGCGCCGCAAGCCCGACGGCAAGGGGCCGCAGGTCTTGGTCGCGCCCGGGGGAGTTGCATTGAGGTGGGAGACGAGGTAGCAAGGTGTATGCTCAGGAATCGTGAATCCGTTCTTCGCTCGTGGGCGGCGTTTGCGCTCGCCGTTTGGGCGTCGTGCGTCGCGGCGCAGGTGCCGCCGAAATGCATCGTGCTCGACCCCGAGCTTCAGGACTCTTACGTGGGTGCTTGCGCGAACGGCAGGGCGCAAGGGCTCGGCACGGCCAGGGGAAGCGCCGTCTATGCCGGGGAGTTCCGCGGGGGCAAGAAGCACGGCCGCGGCGTGAAAACCTGGTCGTGGGGCGATCGCTACGAGGGCGAGTTCGCGGACGCCGCCAAGCACGGCGCGGGCACCTACACCTGGGGCGAGCGCTCGGCTTTCGCAGGGGACCGCTACGAGGGCGGATTCGCGAACGACAAGCGCAACGGTTACGGCGTCTATCTCTGGGCGAGCGGCGACCGCTACGCCGGGCCGTGGAAGGACGACGCCGTGGCGGGGCGGGCGACGCCGATGATGATCGCGAGATTCCGTGCTACCAGCGAATCGCTGGCCGCCATGGCGAAGCCCGGTGTCAAGCTGTGCCACGAATCGACCTTGGGGGTCGGGTTGAAGGAATGGACGGAGGGCGAAACGCAGGCCGTGAATCGAGATACGCGGCGGGTATCGGTCAAGGTCACCAAGCTCGGCCCCGGGCCGCTCTTCGTGGCCGGGACGCAGGTCGCCGTCGGTGAAGTAGTCTGGGACGATCCGCTCAATTGGATTCCGTGTCGGTGACGCAGCTTTCCCAACGCCACCGGCGAATCTGGCTTCTCCTGGGCTGGGGGATGGTCGTCGCGGTCGTGGTCTTGTCGCTGATCCCGCTCGACGTGGATCTCGTCCAGAATGAGGACAAGCTTGCGCATTTTGTTGCGTACGGCAGCCTGGCGTTCTGGTTTGGAATGCTGATCGAGGGCCGCGGGCGCGAGCTTCGGATCGCAGTCGCGTTCGCCCTGATGGGCGTGGCGCTCGAGTTCCTCCAGGGATTGACCGACTACCGCACCTTCGAGATCGCCGACATGGTTGCGAACGCGATTGGCGCGGCCTTCGGCTGGGGGCTCGCTCAAACCCCGCTCAGGAACGTTCTCGAGTGGCTGGAGCGACTGATCAGTGCCTTGACCCCCAAGCCCTGAGCCTGGTGACTGCTCACCCGTCTAGTCCTTCACCCGCGCGATCCTCACGACTTCCGGGATGCGCCTCAAGGCCCGCATCACCTTGGCGAGGTGCAGGCGGTTGGCGACCTGCAGGGTGAAGTGCATGCTGGTGTAGAGGCCGCGCTCCTCGTCCATGCTGACGTTGTCGATGTTGGAAGCGGCCTCGGCGATCTCGGTGGCGACCTTGGCGAGAACGCCGCGCTGGTTGACGACCGTCACGCGGATCCCGACGTCGAACATCTTGTCGGTTTGCGGCGCCCATTGCACATCGAGCCATTTTTCCGGATCGCCACGCGATTTGGCCGCGGTCGGGCAGTCATGGGTATGCACGACGAGTCCCTGGCCTTTCTTGATGAACCCGACAATGGGATCCCCGGGGATGGGGTTGCAGCACTTGGCAAACTGCACCGCCAGTCCTTCGGATCCGTGGATGACGATGGAGCCGGCCGGCCCCTTTCCTTCCGCCTGGGGCTCGGTCAGGCTCAGCAGTTTCCTCGCGATGATTGCTGCGAGCCGCTTGCCCAGGCCGATGTCGGCCGCGACTTCCTGGCGCGATTTCGCCCCGAGGTCGCGGACCAGCTTCTCCCATCGCTCCGAGGTTGCCTCGGGGGATTTCGCACCAAGCGCGCGCACGGCCTGGCTGAGCATGCGCTCGCCGAGCGCCGCGGCTTCCTCGTATTGCATGGTCTTCAGGAAGTGCCGGATCTGCGAGCGCGCCTTGGCGGTCTTCACGTAGGACAGCCAGGCCGGGTTGGGGTGCTCGTGCGGGGCGGTGATGATCTCGACCCGGTCGCCGTTCTTCAGCTCGGTCCTGAGCGGAACGAGCTCGTAATTGATTCTCGCCGCGGCGCAGCGGTTGCCGATATCGGTGTGCACCGCATAGGCAAAATCCACCGCGGTCGCGCCGCGCGGCATCGCCATGATCTTGCCCTTGGGAGTGAACACGTAGACCTCGTCGGGAAAGAGATCCACCTTGATGTGCTCCAGGAATTCGGCGGGATCGCCCGAGGCGTGCTGGATGTCGAGCAGCGACTGCAGCCATTTGTGGGTTCGCTGCTGCACCTCGTTGATTTCCGCGTCGGAGCTCTTGTACAGCCAGTGCGAAGCGACGCCGGCGTCGGCGATGCGGTTCATGGCCTGCGTGCGGATCTGGACTTCGACCGGCATGCCGTAGGGGCCGATCAAGGTCGTGTGCAGCGACTGATAGCCGTTGACCTTCGGGATCGCGATGTAGTCCTTGAATTTTCCGGGGACGGGCTTGTACAGGCCGTGCAGCGCGCCGAGCGCGAGATAGCAGGCGGGAATGTCCTTGACGACGACCCGGAAGCCGTAGATGTCCAGCACCTGCGAGAACGACAGGTGCTTTTCGTGCATCTTGTTGTAGATCGAATAGATGTGCTTCTCGCGGCCGGTGACGGTGGCCTCGATCTCCGTCGACTGCAGGCGCTCCTTCAGCGCCTTGAGGATCTTGTTGACGACTTCGCGGCGATTGCCGCGCGCCGCCTTCACCGCCTTGGCGAGTACTTTGTGGCGGCCCGGATAAAGGTTCGAGAACGCGAGTTCCTGAAGCTCGCGAAAGAGGCTGTCGAGGCCGAGCCGGTTTGCGATGGGCGCGTAGATCTCCAGCGTCTCGCGCGCGACGCGCTGGCGCGTCGCGGGGCGGACCGCGTCGAGCGTTCTCATGTTGTGCAGCCGGTCGGCGAGCTTGATCAGGATGACCCGCACGTCGCGCGCCATCGCGAGCAGCATCTTGCGGAAATTCTCGGCCTGCGCGTCCTCCTGGGACTGGAACTCGATGCGATCGAGCTTGGACAGGCCGTCCACCAGCTCGGCCACCGGCTTGCCGAATCGCTCCGCAATTTGCTGCTTCGAGACCTCGGTGTCCTCCATCACGTCGTGCAGCAGCGCCGCCATCACCGCTTGCGCGTCGAGCTGCCAGTCTGCGACGATCTCGGCGACAGCGACCGGGTGCGAGATGTAGGGCAGGCCGCTCAGCCTGAACTGCCCCTGGTGAGCGGCATCGCTGAACTGGTAGGCTTCTTCGATGTGGCCGATGTCGCTCGGCTTGAGGTAGCCGAGGTGTTGCCTGAGATCGGTGATGGCGACAGCGGCCATGTTTCAGGCGCTAGCGCTGCGAGTTTGGCGTTTTTCTCCCCTCCTCAGTTGAGGAGGGGAGAGCGAAAGAAGATCTCAGCCTGTCACAGTCCGCGTTCACCCAGTGTGGACGCGGTTCAGGTATTCCACGCCGACCTTGCCCGCTGCGACTTCGCGCAATGCGATGACCGTCGGCTTGTCGCGCGTGGTCTCGATGTGCGGCGTGCCGCCCTGGGCGAGCTGGCGCGCGCGGTACGTGGCCGCGAGCGTCAGTTGGAAGCGGTTGGGGATTTTCTTTAAACAATCTTCGACGGTGATTCGTGCCATGGGCCCTCTTCTTAGTCTAGCTAAATGATTTGAATATTTCCGGGTGCCGTGCGCTCTGGCGGGAAAGCATCAATCTGACTGCGCGCACAACGGCCATAAGGTCGCGCCGGGCTTCTTCAAACTCTTTGTTTATAATAACATAATCGAACTCGGCGACGTGACTGATTTCCTCGCGGGCGGCGCGCAATCGGCGCTGGATTGCTTCTTCGGTGTCCTGTCCCCGCCCCCGCAGCCGGCGCTCGAGCTCCTCTAGGACCGGGTGCGGCGGAAGGATGAAGATGCTCACCGCGTCGGGAAAAGCCTTTCGGACCTGCCGGGCGCCCTGCCAATCGATTTCGAGCAGGATGTCCAGGCCCTCGGCGCGCGCTTCGGCGATCCACTTCTTGGAGGTGCCGTAGCGGTTCCCGTGAACCTCGGCCGATTCCAGAAACTCGCCGCGCGCCAGCATCGAGTCGAAGGTCTTGCGGTCGACGAAATGATACTCGCGCCCGTTCACTTCTCCCGCGCGCGGGGGCCGCGTGGTGAAGGAAACCGAGAGCGCAAGCCGCCAGTCCTCGGCGAGCGCGGCGCTCACCAAAGACGATTTGCCCGCGCCCGAGGGCGCCGAGATGATGAATAGATTGCCGATCATTCGATATTCTGGATTTGCTCGCGCATTTGCTCGATCAGGAGCTTGAGCTCGAGGCTCGCTTCGGAGAGTTCCTTCGACACGGACTTCGAGCCGAGCGTGTTCGCTTCGCGGTTCAGCTCCTGCATCAGGAAGTCCAGCCGCTTGCCGACCGCCCCTCCGGCCCTGACCACGCGGTGCACCTCTTCCAGGTGCGCCCCGAGGCGATTGAGTTCCTCGGCGACGTCCGCCTTGACGCCGTAAAGCGCGATTTCCTGCCGGATGCGCTCCTCGTCCGTGCCGCCGAGCACCTCGCGAAGACGCGCGGCCAGCTTTTCCTCGTAGGCGGCGGCTCGATCAGCATGGTGGCGAGCTTTCCGCCCTCGCGCGAGCGGGTCGCAGCGAAGTCCTCGAGTATCTCCTGCACGAGCTCCACGCAGGCCTCGCGCAGCGCCGCCGACCGGTCGTCTCCGACCACGCCGGGCCAGTGCAGCACCTCGCCCACGCTCAAGGGGCGCGCGTCGGGGACTGCCGCCCTGACCTTTTTCGACGTTTCGGCGAGCTCGGCGAGCAATCCCTCGTTCACGCTGATCCGCGGTGCAGCGCCCGTTGGCGGAGTGACCGAGACCCGGCACTCCACCTTGCCGCGGGCCACGCGCGCCTGGATCAGCTCGCGCAGCGCCGGTTCCACTGTTCGCAGCTCTTCGGGGAGTCGGAACTGCACGTCGAGAAAACGGCCGTTTACGCTTTTCACCTCGGCTGCGAGCGACGCCGTCGGCAGCTCTCGGGTCGCCGCCGCGTAGCCGGTCATGCTGGTGATCATGGATTGCGATGAGTGGCGCCGTATAATGCCGGCGGCAATTGAAAACGCCGCTATGATAACGGTTACAAACGCCGCACCGCTACCCCTTTGATGCCACAGCAGGCCAATCAGCCGCTGCCGGACGGCTATCAGCTCGAAAACTACCGCATCGCGAGCGTGCTCTCCAGCGGGGGTTTTTCCATCGTCTATCTCGCCTACGACGAAAACGACCAGCCGGTCGCGATCAAGGAATACCTCCCGAGCCAGC
The DNA here is from genome assembly GCA_005883665.1 of Betaproteobacteria bacterium. GTDB lineage: Bacteria > Pseudomonadota > Gammaproteobacteria > Burkholderiales > SG8-39 > VBDM01. The sequence goes on along the minus strand of VBDE01000057.1, from coordinate 530 downwards.
TCGCGCTGCGAAAAGAGGGCGACGCGCTGCCCTCGATTTCGGAGGAAAACCTGGCGACGTTTCGCTACGGCATGCGGTGCTTCTTCGAGGAAGGCCGCTCGCTCGCGCGACTGTCGCACCCGAACGTGGTGCGGGTGTTGAATTTCTTTCGCGCAAACGAGACCGTCTACATGGTGATGCGCTACGAGCGCGGGCGCACGCTGCAGGAACACATCCGCGCGCGCCGCGGAACGATCAAGGAAAGATTCATCCGCCACGTGTTCACGCTGCTGCTGAACGGGTTACGGGAGGTGCACTCGAACAAGCTCCTTCATCTGGACATCAAGCCCGCCAACATCTACATCCGCAACGACAGCACGCCCGTGCTGATCGACTTCGGCGCCGCCCGCCAGACGCTCGTCCAGGAAGGCCAGCGCTTGAGCCCGATGTATACGCCCGGGTTCGCGCCGCCGGAGCAGTACAAGAACCGCGAACTGCTCGGGCCCTGGAGCGACTGCTACGCCATCGGCGCAAGCATTTTTGCCTGTCTC
>VBDE01000056.1:6228-12417 GCA_005883665.1 Betaproteobacteria bacterium | reverse complement strand
CTTCCCGAAGTACGTGGACGAGTACGAGACGCTGCTCACCGACAACCGTATCTGGAAGCAGAGGACGGTCAATATCGGCGTCGTGCCGCCGGAGCGGGCGCTCGCGCTCGGCTTCACCGGGCCGATGCTGCGCGGTTCGGGCGTCGAATGGGATCTGAGGAAGAAGCAGCCCTACGCGGTGTACGATCGGGTCGACTTCGACATTCCGGTGGGCGTGAACGGCGATTGCTACGACCGCTATCTGGTGCGCATCGAGGAGATGCGGCAGTCGAACCGCATCGTCAGGCAGTGCATCGAGTGGCTGCGCAAGAATCCCGGCCCGGTAATCACCGACAACCACAAAGTGGCGCCGCCCTCGCGCGTCGAAATGAAGAGCAACATGGAAGAGCTGATCCACCATTTCAAGCTCTTCACCGAAGGCATCCACGTCCCTCCGGGCGAGGCCTATGCCGCGGTCGAGGCCCCCAAGGGGGAATTCGGCGTCTACCTCGTTTCCGACGGCGCGAACAAGCCCTGGCGCATGAAGATCAGGGCTCCGAGTTTTCCGCACCTCGCCTCGCTCAACGAGATGGCGAAGGGGCACATGCTCGCCGACGTGGTGGCGATCATCGGCACCCAGGACATCGTGTTTGGCGAAATCGACCGCTGATGCTCAGCCCCGACGCACTGAAGAAAATCGACCAGGCGATTGCCAAGTATCCGCTCGAGCAGAAGCAATCGGCGGTGATGGCTGCGCTCACCGTCGCACAGGACGAAAAGGGCCATCTCTCGCCACAAGTCATGGACTTCGTGGCCGGCTACCTCGGCATGCCGCCGATCGCCGTCTACGAGGTGGCGAGCTTCTCCGCGATGTACGACCTCAAGCCGGTCGGAAGGCACAAGCTGTGCATCTGCACCAACCTCCCGTGCGCGCTCTCCGGCGCGGAAGACGCCGCGCAACACCTGAAGAAGAAGCTCGGCATCGACTGGAACGAGACGACCGCGGACGGGCGCTTCACGCTGAAAGAGGGCGAGTGCTTCGGCGCCTGCGGCGACGCCCCGGTCATGCTCCTCAACAACAAGAAAATGCTGTCCTTCATGACCCCGGAGAAAATCGACCAGTGGATCGCGGAGGCCAAGTAAATGCTGGATTACGGTCCCGACGCGATCATCCTGATAGGCCTCGACGGCGACAACTGGAGGCTCGAGGATTACGTCAAGCGCGGTGGGTACTCCGCGCTGAAGAAGATCCTCGCCGAGAAGACGCCGCCGGAAAGTCTCATCGCGGAAATGAAAAAATCCGCGCTGCGCGGGCGCGGCGGGGCGGGTTTTCCGACGGGCCTCAAGTGGAGCTTCATGCCGCGCCAGTTTCCGGGAGCGAAGTACCTGGTGTGCAACTCCGACGAGGGCGAGCCGGGCACCTTCAAGGACCGCGATATTTTGCGCTACAACCCTCATATCGTGATCGAAGGCATGGCGATCGCGGCCTACGCGATGGGGGTCGGCGCGGGCTACAACTATATCCACGGCGAGATCTGGGACATCTACGAGCGCTGCGAGGAAGCCCTCGCCGAAGCGCGTGCCGCGGGATTCATCGGCAAGGACATCCTCGGCAGCGGATTTTCGTTCGAACTGTACAACCATCACGGTTACGGCGCCTACATCTGCGGCGAGGAGACCGCGCTGCTGGAGTCTCTCGAAGGCAAGAAGGGTCTGCCTCGATTCAAGCCGCCGTTTCCCGCAAGCTTCGGCCTCTATGGCAAGCCGACGACGATCAACAATACCGAAACCTTTGCCGCGGTGCCCTGGATCGTCAACCACGGCGCGGAGGCGTTCCTCGCGCTCGGGCGGCCGAACAACGGCGGCACGAAGATCTTCTCCGTGACCGGACACGTCGCGCGGCCCGGCAACTACGAGGTGAAGCTCGGCACGCCGTTTGCGAAGCTGCTCGAGTTGGCCGGCGGAATGCGGGACGGGCGCAAGCTCAAGGCCGTGATCCCAGGCGGCTCGTCGATGCCGGTCATTCCCGCTGAGGTCATGATGCGCACCGACATGGACTACGACTCGATCGCCAAAGCCGGCTCGATGCTGGGCTCCGGGGCGGTGATCGTCATGGATGAAACCACCTGCATGGTCAAAGCCCTCGAGCGCCTGTCGTACTTTTACTTCGAGGAATCCTGCGGCCAGTGCACGCCCTGCCGCGAAGGCACAGGGTGGCTGTACCGGATGGTGAACAGGATCGAGCACGGCAAAGGGAGAAATGAAGATCTCGACCTTCTCACGAACGTCGCCGACAACATCGCCGGGCGCACCATCTGCGCGCTGGGCGATGCGGCGGCGTTGCCGGTGAAGAGCTTCATCCAGCACTTTCGCGGCGAATTCCAATATCACATCGACCAAAAGCGCTGCATGGTGACGGTTCCCGGATACTCCACCGCGCCCGGCGTTCCCGTGCGGCAGGCGGCCTGAACCATGCCCAAGCTCACGATCGACGGCAGGCAAACCGAGGTCCGCCACGGCGCCACCGTGATGGAGGCGGCGAACGGTTTGGGGATCTATATCCCGCATTTCTGTTACCACAAGAAGCTCTCGATCGCCGCCAACTGCCGGATGTGCCTGGTGGAGATCGAAAAAGCGCCGAAACCCCAGCCTGCCTGCGCAACGCCGGCCACTGAGGGCATGAAGGTGTTCACGCGCTCGGACTACGCGAGGCAGGCGCAGGACGGCGTGATGGAATTCCTGCTCATCAACCATCCGCTCGACTGCCCGATCTGCGATCAGGGCGGGGAATGCCAGCTCCAGGACCTCGCGGTCGGCTATGGCAAGAGCGCCTCGCGCTACACCGAAGAGAAACGCGTGGTGCTGAACAAGAATCTGGGCCCGCTCATCTCGACCGACATGACGCGCTGCATCCACTGCACTCGCTGCGTGCGTTTCGGACAGGAGCTCGCCGGCATCATGGAACTCGGCATGATCGGCAGGGGGGAACACGCCGAGATCCTCGCCTTCGTCGGGAAAACGGTGGACTCCGAGCTCTCCGGCAACATGATCGATCTGTGTCCGGTGGGCGCGCTCACCTCGAAGCCGTTTCGCTACACGTCGCGCAACTGGGAGCTCTCGGGGCGCAAGTCCGTCAGCCCGCACGACAGCCTGGGCTCGAACCTCATCGTGCAGGTCAAGCAGAACCGCGTGATGCGGGTGCTGCCGTTCGAGAGCGAGGAGCTGAACGAGTGCTGGCTCTCAGACAGGGACCGTTTTTCCTACGAAGGTCTCAACTCCGAAGAGCGCCTACAGCGGCCGATGTTGAAGGAGGGCGGACACTGGCGGGAGGTCGATTGGCAGGCGGCGCTCGAGCACGTTGCGAGAACCCTCTCGGAAATCCGCTTCAAGTACGATCCGCAGGAAATCGGCGCGCTCGCCAGCCCCCATTCCACCCTCGAGGAGATGGCGCTGCTCGCGAAGCTCGTGCGCGCGATGGGGAGCGACAACGTCGATTTCCGCCTGCGCCAGTCGGACTTTTCCGCAGACGGCAAGCGCGCCGGAGTTCCCTGGCTCGGGGTGAAGCTCGCGGAGCTCGGGGCATTGGACCGCGTGCTCGTGGTCGGCTCGTTCCTGCGCAAGGATCACCCGCTGATCGCTTCACGCCTGCGGCAGATCGCCAAACGCAAATCCCAGATCAACGTCCTTCACTGCGCCGACGACGATCTCCTGATTCCCGTGGCCAACAAGGCCATCGTGCCCCCAAGCGAACTGGCCGGGACGCTCGCCCAAGTGGTAAAAGCCGTTGCGGAAGCGAGGCAAAAGCCCGCGCCCGCGCAGCTCGCGGCTTTCAGCGTCGGCAGCGCGGCCAAGGCGATCGCCGCCAGCCTGGCTTCGGGCCAGACAGTCGCGGTGCTGCTCGGCAACCTCGCCGCACAGCATCCGCAGGCCGCGCAGCTGCAGCGGCTCGCGCAGGACCTCGCCGGTCTGCTGGGCGGCCGATTCGGCTTTTTCGGCGAGGCCGCCAACAGCGTCGGAGGCTATCTCGCCGGCTGCATCCCCTCGGATGGCGGTTTGAACGCAAGGTCACTGCTCGAGCAGCCGCGAAGGGCCTATCTGCTCCTCAACGCCGAGCCCGATTTCGACTGCCATGACCCGCGCACGGCGATCAAGGCGATGGGCGCAGCGGACCTGGTAGTCGCGATGGCTGCTTACCGGAGCTTTGCCGCGGACTACGCCAACGTGCTTCTCCCGGTCGTGCCTTTCACCGAGACATCGGGCACCTACGTCAATTGCGAGGGGCGGATGCAGAGCTTCAACGGAGCGGTGAAGCCCCTCGGCGAGGCGCGGCCGGCGTGGAAGGTGCTTCGCGTGCTCGGCAATCTGATGAGCCTTCCCGGTTTCGATCATGAATCGACCGAGGCGGTGCGCGACGAGGTGTGCAGTCCCGAGGACGTCGCGCGCAGACTCGACAACCGGCTGAACGGGCTCGAGCTTGCGTTCGATTCGGGCCCTGGCCAGGAACTGCAGCGAATCGCCGACGTCCCCATTTATTTCGGCGACCCGATCGTGCGCCGCGCCGCATCCCTGCAGAGGACGCGCGACGCGCTGCCCCCGCGCGCCTGGGTGGGGTCGATGCTGGCGCAAAGGCTGGGCGTCAAGGCGGGCGAACGAGTGCGGGTGCGCCAGGGCGAGGGGGAAGCGACCGTCGAAGTCGGCATCGACGAACGCCTGCCGGACGGCTGCGTGAGGCTCGCCGCGGCGCACCGGCACACCGCAACCCTCGGTCCGATGTTCGGTCCGGTTTCGGTGGAGCGTACATGAAGACGGTGTTCGACATCTGGGGGAATCTGTGGACCGCCTGGCTCGGTCCGCAGTGGGGACCGCTCGTTTGGACGCTCGTGAAAAACACGATCCTGGTCCTGTGCATCGTGCTGCCGCTCTTCGCCTGCGTCGCGTACCTCACCTTGTGGGAGAGGAAGCTGATCGGCTGGATGCAGATCCGCCTCGGTCCCAACCGCGTGGGTCCGCTCGGCCTGTTGCAGCCGATTGCCGACGCCGTCAAGCTCATGTTCAAGGAGCTGATCGTTCCGACGGGGGCGAACAAGTTCCTGTTCATCTTCGCGCCGATGCTGACTCTGATGCCGGCGCTCGCCGCATGGGCGGTGATCCCCTTCGGTCCTGAGGCGGTGCTCGCGGATATCAACGCGGGGCTCCTCTACGTGATGGCGATCACCTCGATGGGCGTCTACGGCATCATCATCGCGGGCTGGGCCTCCAACTCGAAGTACGCGTTTCTCGGCGCCATGCGCTCGGCCGCCCAGATCGTCGCATACGAGATCGCGATGGGATTCGCGCTGGTATGCGTGCTGATGGTTTCTCAGAGCCTCAATCTCACCGATATCGTCGCCGGCCAGCAACGCGGCTATTTCGCGCACAAGGGACTCAATTTCCTGTCCTGGAACTGGCTGCCGCTCGCGCCCATGTTCCTGGTGTACTTCATCTCGGGCGTGGCCGAGACCAACCGCGCGCCGTTCGACGTGGCGGAGGGCGAGTCCGAAATCGTCGCCGGGTTCCACGTCGAATACTCCGGAATGCCTTTCGCGCTGTTTTTCCTGGGCGAATACGCCAACATGATCCTCGTGTCGGCGCTCGCCACGGTCATGTTCCTCGGCGGCTGGGCGGCGCCGGTCGACGCGCCGCTCCTCGGCGCGATCCCGCCGTTCGCGTGGCTGTTCGCCAAGATCTTCTTCATGGTGTCGCTGCTCCTGTGGTTCAGGGCGACGTTCCCGCGCTACCGCTACGACCAGATCATGCGGCTCGGCTGGAAGGTGTTCATTCCCGCGACGCTCGTCTGGCTGGTCGTGATCGCCGTGTGGATGCAGACGCCGTGGAATATTTGGTGATTTCGTGATCGATAAAATCCGCGAATTCTTCAAGAGTATTCTGCTGATCGAGCTGGCGAAGGGCATGGCGCTCACCGGACGCCATCTCTTCAGGCGCAAGATCACGGTGCAGTTTCCCGAGGAGAAGACGCCTATGAGCCCGCGCTTCCGCGGGCTGCACGCCCTGCGCCGCTATCCGAACGGCGAGGAGCGCTGCATCGCCTGCAAGCTGTGCGAGGCCGTTTGCCCGGCGCTTGCGATCACGATCGAGTCCGAGCAGCGCTCCGACGGCACCCGCCGCACCACGCGCTACGACATCGATCTCACCAAATGCATCTTCTGCGGA
>VBDE01000056.1:0-6100 GCA_005883665.1 Betaproteobacteria bacterium | reverse complement strand
ACCGCTGATCGATCCATGTTCGAGGCCGGCGTTTTCTGGTTCTTCGCGGTGATCCTGGTGATCGCGGCGCTCGGCGTGATCACCGCGCGCAACCCGGTGCACTCGGCGCTGTTCCTGGTGCTCGCCTTCTTCACCGCCGCGGGGCTGTGGATGCTGCTGCGCGCGGAGTTTCTCGCCATTGCGCTCGTGCTCGTCTACGTCGGCGCCGTTATGGTGCTGTTCCTCTTCGTTGTGATGATGCTCGACATCAACCTCGAGCGCCTGCGCGAGGGATTCTGGACCTACCTTCCTTTGGGGGCCACGGTGGGCATCCTCATGGTGGTCGAGATGGTGCTCGTTTTGGGCGGCCGCTATTTCGGAATCGAAGCGCTTCCCGGCCCCAGGGATCCCGGTCCGGGCGCCAGCAACACCAAGGAACTCGGTCGGGTGCTCTACACCGACTACGCCTATCCCCTCGAGCTCGCGGCGGTCCTCCTGCTGGTGGCCATTGTCGTCGCGATCGCGCTGACCCTCAGAAAGCGCAAGGACACGAAATACCAGGACCCGGCCCGGCAAGTCGCCGTCAGGCGCAGCGACCGGGTGCGTCTGGTTTCGATGCCGGCGGAAAAGAAAGAATAAGCATCCTTGCTGTCACTGTCGCACTTTCTCATCCTCGGCGCGGTGCTGTTCGCGATCAGCATCGTCGGGATCTTTCTCAACCGCAAGAACGTCATCATCCTGCTGATGGCGATCGAGCTGATGCTGCTCGCCGTCAACACGCAGGTGTTCGTGTTCTTCATCCTGACGGTGGCGGCGGCGGAATCGGCGATCGGGCTGGCGATCCTCGTCGTGCTGTTCCGCAATCTGCAGACCATCAACGTCGACGACCTCGACAGCCTGAAAGGGTGACGTGACGGACTTGCAGCTCTACCTGCTCGTGCCGCTCGCTCCGCTTGCCGGTGCGCTCATTGCCGGCCTGGGAGGCCGGAGAATCGGGCGCGCGGGGGCGCATTGGGTCACGATCATCGGGGTGGCGATTTCCTTCGCCGCCTCCTGCCTGATTTTCCTCGACGTGCTGGATGGCGCCGTGTTCAACGGTCCGGTCTATACCTGGCTCGTGTCGGACGGAATCCGGTTCGAAATCGGCTTCCTGATCGACCGCCTGTCCGCCCTCATGATGGTGGTGGTGAGCTTCGTGTCGCTTATGGTGCACGTCTACACCGTCGGATACATGGCCGACGACCCGGGATACCAGCGTTTCTTCGCCTACATCGCCCTCTTTACCTTCTCGATGCTGATGCTGGTGATGGCGAACAATTTCCTGCAGCTTTTCTTCGGTTGGGAGGCGGTGGGCCTGGTGTCGTATCTTCTCATCGGCTTCTGGTATACGCGACCGAGCGCGATCTACGCGAGCCTGAAGGCGTTCCTCGTAAACCGCGTCGGCGATTTCGGCTTCCTGCTCGCAGTAGCGCTGGTGCTCGCGTATTTCGGCACGCTCGACTACGCGGCGGTTTTCTCCCGAGCCCCGTCGATGGCTGGAGCCACGATCGAGGTCATCCCCGGGGCGCCATGGCTGCTCCTTTCGGCGATCTGCATCGGGCTTTTCATCGGCGCGATGGGAAAGTCGGCGCAATTTCCCCTCCACGTGTGGCTGCCCGACTCGATGGAGGGTCCCACCCCGATTTCGGCCCTGATCCACGCCGCCACCATGGTGACAGCGGGCATCTTCATGGTGGCGCGGATGTCGCCGCTTTTCGAGCTTTCGCAGACCGCGCTCTCGCTCGTGCTCGTGATCGGCGGGATCACCGCCCTTTTCATGGCCCTGATCGCGATTGTCCAGTACGACATCAAGCGCGTGGTCGCGTATTCCACGCTATCCCAGCTCGGCTACATGACCGTGGCGCTCGGCGCCTCGGCGTATTCCGCGGCGATCTTCCACCTCATGACCCACGCGTTCTTCAAAGCCCTGCTTTTCCTGGGCGCGGGTTCGGCCATCATCGCTCTGCACCATGAGCAGGACATGCGCAGGATGGGCGGATTGTGGAAACTCATGCCCTGGACCTACGGCACGCTCCTGATCGGCGCGATCGCGAGCGCGGGCGTTCCCGGCTTCGCGGGGTTCTTTTCCAAGGACGCGATCATCGAGGCGGTGCACCTGTCCAGGACTCCCGGCGCCGGCTTCGCTTGGCTTGCGGTGACGGCGTGCGTGTTCGTGACCGCCCTCTACACTTTTCGCCTGGTGTTCTATGCGTTTCACGGCAAGGCGCGTTTTGATACGCACGATCATGCCCCGAACGAGTCGCCCGCGGTCGTCACTGTGCCGCTCGTGCTCCTTGCCATTCCCTCGATCTGCGCGGGCTGGGTCATCGGGCCGGTGTTGTACGGCGGCTATTTCGGAAACTCGATTTCGATCGCTCCGACGCATTCGGGTCTGCGCGAAATGGCCGAAGAATTCCACGGCGTGCTGCCGATGATGGCTCATGCGGTGAAGACCGTCCCGTTCTGGCTGACCGTGGCCGGCATCGCCGCGGCCTGGTACCTCTATATCCTGAAACCGGAGCTGCCCGCGAAGCTGCGGCAAAAAGCCGGGGTCTTGGTCACCGTCCTCGAGGAGAAATACGGGTTCGACCGCTTCTACGACTGGTTTTTCGCGGGCGGCGCCAGGAAATTCGGCAGCGGCCTGTGGCGCTTCGGTGACGTCACCGTGATAGACGGTCTGATGGTGAACGGCTCGGCGAGGCTCATCGGGTGGTTCGCCGGCGTGGTGCGCCTAGTCCAGTCCGGATTCATCTATCACTACGCGTTTTTCATGATCATCGGCGTTTCCATGCTGCTCACGTACTTCATCTTTTTCAGAGGAACGCTCGTCCGCTAAGAAGAGATGCCTTCTCACTGGCTCAGCCTTGCCATATGGGTCCCGATCGTCGCGGGCCTCATCGTCCTTGCTGTCGGCGACAGGAATATTCGCGAAGCGCGGTGGATCTCGCTTCTCGGCGCGACCGTCGGCTTTCTCGTGACGATTCCGCTCGTCACCGGTTTCCAGGCGGGCACGAGCGCCATGCAGTTCGTCGAGCTGAATCCCTGGATTCCCCGCTTTAACGTCAACTACCACCTCGGCGTGGACGGAATATCGGTGCTGTTCATCCTGCTGAACAGCTTCATCACCGTGCTGGTGGTGATCGCCGGCTGGGAGGTGATCCGCAGCAAGGTCGCCCAGTACATGGCAGCGTTCCTGGTCATGTCGGGGCTCCTGAACGGCAGCTTTGCGGCGCTCGACGCGGTGCTCTTCTACGTCTTCTTCGAGGCGACGCTGATCCCGATGTACCTGGTCATCGGCGTCTGGGGCGGGCCCAACCGGGTCTATGCGGCAGTCAAGTTCTTCCTGTATACGCTGCTCGGGTCGCTTCTGATGCTGATTGCCTTCCTCTACCTGTACAACAAATCGGGCGGCAGCTTCGCGGTGCTCGACTATCACAAACTGCCGCTTCCCCTCAACGCACAGATCCTGCTCTTCATCGCCTTTCTCATGGCGTTCGCGGTGAAGGTGCCCATGTGGCCCGTGCACACCTGGCTCCCGGACGCGCACGTCGAGGCGCCGACCGGGGGCTCGGCTGTGCTGGCGGCGATCCTGCTGAAGCTCGGCGCGTACGGCTTCGCCCGGTTCTCGCTGCCGATCCTCCCCGACGCCAGCCACTACCTCGCCGGCTTCATGATCACCCTGTCCCTGATTGCCATCGTGTACATCGGCCTGGTGGCGCTGGTTCAGACCGACATGAAGAAGCTGATTGCGTATTCATCCATCTCGCACATGGGCTTCGTGACGCTGGGCTTTTTCATCTTCAACGCCTACGGCATGGAAGGGGGCCTCGTGCAGATGATCTCGCACGGATTCGTCTCCGCTGCGCTTTTCTTGTGCGTGGGCGTGCTGTACGACCGCGTGCACTCGAGAAACATCGCCGACTACGGCGGCGTGGTGAACACCATGCCGCGGTTCGCCGCGCTGATGATGCTCTTCGCGATGGCGAACTGCGGGCTCCCGGCCACCTCGGGATTCGTCGGCGAGTTCATGGTGATCGTGGGCGCGATGAAGTTCAATTTCTGGATCGCGTTCCTTGCTGGAACGATGCTCGTCTTCGGCGCCGCCTACACGCTGTGGATGTACAAGCGCGTGATCTTCGGCGAGGTGGGCAACCGGCACGTGGCGGAGCTCACCGACGCCAATGCGCGCGAGCTCCTGGTCCTCGGGCTGCTCGCGATCGCCGTGCTGTGGCTGGGCGTGCATCCCGCTCCCTTCACCGAGATCATGCACGCCTCGGTGAGCGAGCTGCTCAAGCACGTTGCGGTGAGCAAGTTGTGAAAGGCACGGAAGAATGCTGACCCGTCTCCCCATCATGCTGCTCGCTTATCCGGAGATCTTTCTGCTCGCCGCCGGGTGCGCGATCCTCGTGATCGACCTTTTTCTGAAGGACACGACGCGCTGGGTCACCTATGCGCTGTCGCTCGCCGCGCTGCTCGGCTGCGCGGTGCTCACGATGATCGTCACCGGCATGACCGGCGGGCAGCTCGCCTACACCTTCAACGGCATGTTCGTATCGGACATGATGGCGAGCGTGCTCAAGATGTTTACTTATGTCGCGGTGGCGCTGTGCCTGGTGTATTCGCGTGTCTATATGGCCGATCGGGGCTTGTATCGCGGCGAGTATTTCGTGCTCGCACTGTTCGCGACCCTGGGGATGATGGTCATGATCTCCGCCAGTCATTTCCTCACGCTGTACCTGGGCCTAGAGCTCATGTCGCTGTGCCTGTATTCCCTGGTGGCACTGAACCGCGAATCCGCCGTCTCGAGCGAGGCGGCGATGAAGTACTTCGTGCTGGGCGCGATCGCCTCGGGCCTGCTGCTCTACGGGATGTCGATGATCTACGGAGCAACGGGCACGCTCGAGATCACGGAGGTCGCAAGAGGCGTGGCCCGTATCCTGCAGAGCGATCATCCATCGAAGGTCGTGCTCGCATTCGGACTGGTGTTCGTGGTCTCGGGCCTCGCGTTCAAAGTGGGCGTGGTGCCGTTCCACATGTGGATCCCCGACGTGTACCACGGCGCGCCCTCGGCGGTGACGCTCTTCATAAGCACCGGACCCAAGCTCGCGGCGTTCGCGATGGCCATCCGGTTGCTGGTGAACGCTCTGCAGCCGCTTTCGGGCGACACGCCGCAGTTCCCGAGCGGTTGGCAGGACATGCTCGTCGTCCTGTCGGTCCTGTCCATGGCGATCGGCAACCTCGCCGCGATCGCGCAGAGCAACATCAAGCGCATGCTCGCTTACTCGACCATCTCGCACATGGGGTTCATGCTTCTGGGGCTCCTCTCCGGGATCGTGGGCGGGAACGCGCTGTCTGCGACGGAGGCATGGAGCTCGGCGATGTTCTACGCCGTCGTCTACGTGCTCATGAGCCTGGGGGCGTTCGGCATGGTGGTGCTCCTCTCGCGCGCCGGGTTCGAGGCCGAGCGAATCGAGGATTTCAGGGGGCTGAATGCGCGCAGCCCTTGGTTCGCGTTCATCATGCTGCTCCTGATGTTCTCGCTCGCGGGAATTCCGCCCACCGTGGGGTTCTACGCTAAGCTTTCGGTGCTTCAGGCGGTGCTCGGCACCGGGCAGGTGTGGCTCGCGCTGGTCGCCGTGATGTTCGCGCTGGTGGGAACGTTTTACTATATTCGCGTCGTCAAGCTCATGTATTTCGACGAGCCCCAGGACGCGGGGCGGATCGATGCGAAGCTCGACGTGAGCGTCCTCCTGTCGGCGAACGGGTTGGCGGTGCTCGTGCTGGGGATCCTGCCTCAGCCGCTCATGCAACTGTGTTTCTACGCGATCAAGGGCCTGTGAGCGGAGCCGCCGGGACGTGAAGGATCTCAGCGAGCAGCGGCTTTCCAGCAAGCTGGTCTACGACGGCAAGCTGCTCAAGGTGCGCAGCGACACGGTGCGGCTGCCGGACGGCGGAACCGCCGAGCGCGAATTCGTCGAACATCCGGGAGCGGTAGCGGTGATCGCGCTCACCGACGCGGGCGAGCTCGTCATGGAGCGCCAGTACCGGTATCCGCTCGGGCGCGACATGATCGAAATCCCGG
>VBDE01000418.1 GCA_005883665.1 Betaproteobacteria bacterium | reverse complement strand
CGGGTTGCCGTGGTGGGACCCGCGGGCCCGACGATCTCGTCGCGCACCGGATCGACCGGACCGACGTAGTAGATCACGCGGTCGGTGAAACTCACGGGGAGCTTCTCGCCTTTTTCCAGCATGTCCTGGATGCGCTTGTGAGCGGCGTCGCGGCCGGTGAGCATTTTCCCCGACAGAAGAAGCGTCTCGCCGGGCTTCCACTTGGTCACTTCCTCGCGCGTGAGCGTATCGAGGTTCACGCGCCTGGATTGCGCGGCGGGTGTCCAGGTCACCTTGGGCCAGTCTTCGAGGCTCGGCGCTTCGAATTCCGCCGGGCCCGAGCCGTCGAGCGCGAAGCGGACGTGCCGGGTCGCAGCGCAGTTCGGTATCATCGCGATCGGTTGCGACCCCGCGTGCGTCGGGAAGGTCCTGATCTTGACGTCGAGCACCGTGGAGAGGCCGCCCAGCCCTTGCGCGCCGATACCGAGCGCGTTCACCTTCTCGTAGAGCGCAAGGCGCAGCTCCTCGTGCTTGTCGCGGGGCCCCCGCGCAAGCAGCTCGTGCATGTCGATCGGCTCCATGAGCGACTCCTTGGCCATCATCATGGCTTTCTCGGCCGTGCCGCCGACGCCGATCCCGAGCATCCCCGGCGGACACCATCCCGCCCCCATCGTGGGCACGGTCTCGAGCACCCAATCGACGATCGAGTCCGAGGGGTTCAGCATCGCGAACTTCGATTTGTTCTCCGAGCCGGCCCCCTTGGCCGCGACGTCCACATCGACGGTGTTCCCCGGCACGAGCTCCATGTGGATCACCGCCGGGGTGTTGTCCCTCGTGTTCTTTCGGCCGAAGACCTGATCCTCGACGATGGACGCGCGCAGCTTGTTGTCCGGGTGCAGGTAGGCGCGGCGCACGCCTTCATTCACCGCGTCCGCGACCGAGCCCTTGAAACCGTCCAGGCGCACGTCCATGCCGATTTTCAGGAACACGTTGACGATGCCCGTGTCCTGGCAGACCGGCCGACGGCCTTCGGCGCACATGCGCGAGTTGCTGAGGATCTGGGCGATCGCGTCTTTCGCCGCCGGCGATTGCTCGCGCTCGTAGGCGCGCGCGAGGTGCTGGATGTAGTCGCGCGGATGGTAGGTGCTGATGTACTGCAGCGCGTCGGCGACACTCTGGACCAAATCCTCTTGTCTGATGACGGCCATGTCCAATCCCGGCTTTGAAGACGACAAGTATACCCACAGAGGCTTTTCGCCCGCGTAGAGGTGTCGCGGTGTTGCGACAGGTCCAAGGGCTGCGAAATCAGTCCACTAGTCGATTCGCTGCATTGTTGCGTCGTCCCGCGGCGACATTTCTCCGCGCGCGCTTCCTTGCACTAAAACGCTAATTGCCTGATGCAGCATGAACAAATGCTGATGGCACGGGTGTTGCGAATACGCCGCCACCACCTGGAAATAGTCACGAACTGACGCAGGGTCCGACGGGACGGAGGACACAATATCGAACATCCACACCGCTCCGCCGGGGTGGACTGCGGGAGTTCCGCTCGACGCTGTTTAGGGGCCCTGCCGCTATTGGCAATTGCCAGCTTGTTGATTGCTTGTGGAGGCTCCTCCGGCAGTGTCAGCGGTGCCACCAGTACCACGGCGGGCACCGCCACTTTGGCGTGGGATGCCGTGACAGCCCCAAATCTACACGGTTACCGAGTCTACTACGGCACCTTCGCTGGAACATACCTCCAATCCCCTGGCCAGGGAGTACCCGTAGGAAATGGCGCGACCACCTATCAGGTCACCGGCCTGAGCACCGGGGCCACGTACTACTTTGTAGTCACCGCCTACGATATGCAGGGCAACGAAAGCCCTTACTCGAACGAAGTGTTCAAAGTCATTCCCTAACCGAATCGGGTATCGGGTAATGCGGGTAGTTATCCCATAAAAATGTGGATTGATAATCAACCTATCGTAGACGATTAAAGCATTGCTGGATCACCGTCCGCCTCAATTCCTCCTCCCTCCCAGGCGGACGTCTGGGACCCGCAGGAAATCACTTCCTGGCGGGTCTTTCTTTTGGCGTTTGCGGGATACGGCTGCCGGGTTGCGAAGCCCGCGCCGGGGCCGGTAATATCAGCACTT
>VBDE01000055.1 GCA_005883665.1 Betaproteobacteria bacterium | reverse complement strand
GTTGTGCGCGACGGTCGCGCGCGCGAGGCCCGCCACGAAGCCCGTGAGGCCGCTGCGCGCGCCGTTCGACAACGCGAGCTCCGCGATCGGCGCCTTCACCGCGCTCGAGGTGATGTTGACGATTCGCCCGAAGCGCCTGGAAATCATCCCGTCCACCGTGGCTTTGATCAGCTCGATGGGAGTGATCATGTTGGCGCCTACCGCCTTCAGCCAGTCCTCGCGCGAGAACTTGCGGAAATCCCCGGGAGGCGGCCCGCCTGCGTTGGTGACGAGGATGTCGGGCTCCGGGCAGGCGGCGAGCGCCGCGATGCGGCCCTGTTCGCTGGTGACGTCGGCTGCCACGGTGACGACCGTAGCGCCCGTCGCGGCGCGGATTTCATCGGCGGTTTTCTCCAGCGTCTGGCGCTCGCGCGCGATGAGGGTGACGCGGCAGCCTTCGCGCGCCAGCGCCGTCGCGCACCCCCGGCCGAGCCCCTTGCTTGCGCCGCATACGAGCGCGGCCTTGCCGCGAATTTTCAGGTCCACGATTTCTCCGAAAAGAGTTTCGACCTATTTCGCCGCCTTGAGCGTGACCAGCACGACGCCGGCCAGCACCAGCGCGGCACCCGCCAATTGTACCGGGGCCATGGCTTCGTCCAGACCCAGCCAGCCGAAAAAGATGGTGGTCACCGGACCGAGCGCGCCGAGGAGAGCTACTTGATTGGCGCCGATGCGCTTGAGCGCTTCGGTGGTGATGAAAACCGGAAGCACTGTGCTCGCCAGCGCCATCGCAACCGCCAAGCCGTACACTTCGCCCGGCATCCTGAGCGCCGAAATAGGCCGCAGGAGTAGGAACTGCAGGATGCAGAAGGCGCTTGCGACGCTCATCGCATAGGCCGTGAATCGCATCGAGCCGACCCGCTGCACCACCTGGCTGCTTGCGACGAGATACACGGCGTAGCCCGCGGCGCTCGCGAAGCAAAGAGCCACGCCGAGCGCGAAATGGGCACCCGAGCCTTCCATCGCGTTCGACATCACGAGCGCGATTCCCGCATACGTCGCGCCCAGCGCCACGACCTCGCGCGCAGTCGGGCGCTTTCGCAGGAACGCCATCGACAGCAGCACCACCAGCGTGGGATAGATGAAAAGGATCAGCCGCCCCAGTCCCGCGGAGATGTATTGCAGCCCGAGGAAATCGACAAAGCTCGCGAAGTAATAGCCGAGAAACCCGAGGAACACGACCGCCCAGGCGTCTTTCCGGCTGATGGGAGCGCGCTTCTGGTCGCGACCCACCCATACGGCCGCAGCAAGAAAAAAAGGCAGCGAAAAAACCATCCGCAGCGCGAGCAGCGTGATCGGGTCGACGACGTAGCCGTAAGCGAGCTTGATCAGGATGGGGCGAAGCGAAAAGCACACGACGCCCGCGATCGCCATCGCGAAGCCGATGGCGCGGTAGGAGGCCGCGGAAGTCACCGCAAGGGTTCGGTCATGGAACGATCTGGCTCGGCGCGAGGAGCGAATGATAAAATTATAGGCTTTCCCGCTCCGGGTTCTCGCTCCACGCATGTCAGGACATTCCAGATGGGCCAACATCCGCCACAAGAAGGCGGCGGCGGATTCCAAGAAAGGCAAGACCTTCACGCGGCTGATCAAGGAGGTCACGGTGGCCGCGCGCCTGGGCGGGGCCGATCCGGGGATGAATCCGCGGCTGCGCCTTGCGATCGACAAGGCATACGACGCGAACATGCCCAAGGATACGATCGAGCGCGCGGCGAAGCGCGGCGCGGGCGGCCTGGAGGGCGTCACCTACGAGGAGATCCGCTATGAGGGCTACGGGCCGGGCGGGGCGGCGGTGATGGTGGATTGCATGACCGACAACCGGACCCGCACCGTGGCGGAGGTGCGCCACGCATTCGCCAAGAACGGAGGCAATCTCGGAACCGACGGGTCGGTGGCGTTCCTCTTCAAGCAATGCGGGCAGTTCGTCTTCGCCCCCGGGACGAGCGAAGAAAGAGTCATGGAAGCGGCGCTCGACGCCGGCGCCGAGGACGTGGTCACCAACGACGACGGCTCGGTGGAAGTGATCTGCGCGCCCGCGGATTTCACCGCGGTGAAGAACGGACTCGCAAAAGCGGGGCTCAAGCCGGAGCTCGCCGAAATCACGATGAAGCCCACCGCCGAAAACCTTCTCATGGGTGATGAAGGAGGGCGGATGCAGAAGCTGCTCGATGCGCTGGAGGACCTCGACGACGTGCAGGACGTCTACACCACGGCGGTGATCGACCAATAGCACCCGGGTAGTGGGCCAAGGCGAAATGCCTCACTAACAGCACCGAGCAGCCCGCATCGAACGACTATAATGCGGGGCAATGGCCGGTCCAGCCCTGAGGATTCTTGGCATCGACCCGGGTTTGCGCATCACCGGGTTCGGGATCATCGAGAAAAACGGCAGCAAGCTCGCGTATGTCGTGAGCGGCTGCATCCGATCCGGAGACGCCGAGCTGCCCGAGCGTCTAAAGGACATTCTCGAGGGGCTGCGCGAGATCATCGAGAAGCACAGACCTCAGCAGATCGCGCTGGAAAAAGTCTTCGTCAACGTCAATCCCGCATCGACGCTCGCGCTCGGCCAGGCGCGCGGCACCGCGATCTGCGCCGCAGTGGACGCGGGCTTGCCGGTTTCAGAGTACACCGCGCTCCAGGTCAAGCAGGCCGTGGTCGGCAACGGCCACGCGAAGAAGGTGCAGGTGCAGGACATGGTGAAACGGCTCCTCGGGCTTGCTGGCGCGCCCTCCGCCGACGCCGCGGACGCGCTCGCCTGCGCCATTTGCCACGCGCACGGCGGGCAAGGGCTGGGGGCGATTCCCACGAGCGGATTTCGGGTGAAAAGGGGAAGGCTTGTATGATCGGCAGGCTCGCGGGCGTCCTCCTCGAAAAAAATCCTCCCCAGATTCTGGTCGAGGCGGCTGGAATCGGCTACGAAGTCGAGGTGCCGATGAGCACTTTCTACAACCTGCCCGCGTCCGGCGAGCGCGTGACCTTGCTTACCCACCTCGTCGTGCGCGAGGATGCGCATCTGCTCTACGGTTTCGGCACCGAAACGGAGCGGCGCGCCTTCCGGCAGCTGCTGAAGATCTCGGGGGTCGGCGCACGCACGGCGCTCTCGGTGCTTTCCGGAATGAGCGTGGCGGAGCTCGTCGCAGCGGTCGCCGCGCAGGAATCCGGGCGCCTGGTGAAAGTCCCCGGCATCGGCAGGAAAACCGCCGAGCGCCTGCTGCTCGAGCTGAAAGGCAAACTCGGCGGCGACGCGCTGAGCGCGGTCTCGGTAAACCGACCCAGGCCGGTGGCGAGCGACGTCATGACCGCGCTCCTCGCGCTCGGTTACAGCGACAAGGAAGCGCAGCTCGCGGTGAAGCACCTGCCCGAAGGACTTTCCGTTTCCGAGAGCATCCGGCAGGCCCTGAGATCGTTGTCGAAGACGTGAAGCAACGGGCGCTAAGATAGCGAATGGCCATCGAAACCGACCGCCTGATCTCGGCGGCTCCCGTCTCGCCCCAGGAAGAGGCCTTCGAGCGCGCGCTGCGCCCCAAGTCGCTCGCCGAGTACATCGGCCAGGAAAAGATCCGCGGGCAGCTCGCGATTTTCGTCGAGGCCGCGAGAAACCGGAAGGAAGCGCTCGATCACGTGCTGCTCTATGGGCCGCCGGGCCTCGGGAAGACGACGCTCGCGCACATCATCGCGCGCGAGATGGGCGTGAACCTGCGCCAGACCGCGGGGCCCGTGCTCGAGCGCCCGGGCGACCTCGCCGCGATCCTCACCAATCTCGAGCCGAACGACGTGCTCTTCATCGACGAGATCCACCGCCTCGCGCCCGTGGTCGAGGAGATCCTCTACCCCGCGCTCGAGGATTACCAGATCGACATCATGATCGGCGAGGGGCCGGCCGCGCGCTCGGTGAAGCTCGATCTGCCGCCATTCACGCTGGTCGGCGCGACCACCCGCGCGGGCATGCTGACCAATCCGCTTCGCGACCGCTTCGGCATCGTCGCGCGCCTGGAGTTCTACACCGAGGGGGAGCTCGAGCGCATCGTGAACCGCTCCGCGGGCCTGCTCAAGGTGGAAATCTCGCCCGAGGGCGGGCTCGAGATCGCGAAGCGCTCGCGCGGCACCCCGCGCGTGTCGAACCGGCTGCTTCGCCGCGTTCGCGATTTTGCGCAGGTGCGCGCTCAAGGGTCGATCTCGCGCGAGGTCGCGGACGCCGCCCTGAAAATGCTCGACGTGGACGTGCTGGGCCTGGACGTGATGGACAGGAAGCTTCTCTCCGCGGTGATCGAAAAATTTTCGGGCGGCCCGGTGGGCCTGGAGAACCTCGCGCATGCGATCGGCGAGGAGGCCGACACGATCGAGGACGTGCTCGAGCCGTACCTCATCCAGCAGGGCTATTTGCAGCGCACCCCGCGCGGGCGCGTCGCGACGGCCTCCGCTTACCGCCACCTGGGCCTCACCGCCCCGAAGCAGTCCGATTCCGGGGCGCTGTTCGGACAATGACCGGAAGCGCCGGCGCGAAGCCGTTTGCGTGGCCGATTCGCGTCTACTATCAGCACACCGATGCCGGCGGCGTGGTGTTCCATGCCAACTATCTCTCGTTCATGGAATGCGCCCGCACCGAGCTGCTGCAATCGCTGGGGTTCGATCTGGGGGAACTTGCCCGCCGCGACCGGGTCCTCTTTGTGGTGCATTCGGCGCAAATCGCCTACCATAAGCCGGCGCTGCTGAATGAATTGCTGACCGTGACGGCGCAGGTGAAACGCGTAGGGCGGGCGCGGCTCGAGTTCGATCAGGCAGTCATGCGCAGGGAGGACGTGCTGGCGAGCGCCGAACTGAGCCTGGCGTGCGTCAGCACAAAGAGCTACAGGCCCGTCGCGGTGCCTGAGGCGATTCGAAAAAAACTAGAGGGATTGCGATGAACATGGCCCAGGACTTCTCGATCCTCGCGATGATCGCGAGCGCGAGCATCGTCGTCCAGTTCGTGATATTGCTGCTCGTCGTCGTGTCGTTCATGTCCTGGTATTTCATCTTCCTCAAGTTGTTCACAATCGGCCGCGCCCAGCGCAGGACCGAACAATTCGAGCGCGACTTCTGGAGCGGCTCGGACCTTGCCGAGTTGTACCAGAGCGCGGTCAACCACAGGCATTCGACCGGGAGCCTCGAGCGGATTTTCGAGGCCGGGTTCCGGGAGTTCTCGAAGCTGAAAAGCCAGCGCGGCGTTGCCGACCCGAGCCTCATGGTGGATGGGGCGCGCCGCGCGATGCGCGCGACCTATCAGCGCGAGATGGACCGCCTCGAAGCGAGTCTCGCCTTCCTCGCCTCGGTCGGTTCGGTGAGCCCCTACGTCGGGCTGCTCGGCACGGTTTGGGGCATCATGCACGCGTTCCGCGGCCTCGCCAACATGGCGCAGGCGACCCTTGCCGCGGTCGCTCCGGGGATCGCCGAGGCCCTGGTCGCGACCGCGATCGGCCTGTTCGCGGCCATACCTGCCGTCGTGGCCTACAACCGTTTCTCCCACGACGTCGACCGCCTCGCCGTGCGTTTCGAGAGCTTCATGGAGGAGTTCTCCAACATCCTGCAGCGGCAGGCTCAGGCGAGACTCGCGGGCGCGTACGAAGCGAAGGGGGCCTAAAGGCGATGCGCTCGCGCCGCCTCATGAACCAGATCAACATCGTCCCCTATGTGGACGTGATGCTGGTCCTGCTCGTCATTTTCATGGTCACCGCGCCGCTCGTGAATCCAGGGGTGGTCGATCTGCCGAGCGTGGGCAAGTCCTCACAGCCCCCGGCCACGCCGCTCGAAGTGATCGTGCGGCGCGACCAGTCGTTGATGCTGCGCGAGCGCGACAAAGGCAAGGCCGACGAACGCGCGGTGTCGACGGCACAGCTGGTGGCCGCATTGCGCGAGAGACAGAAGAAAAGCCCCGATCAGCCGGTGGTGATCTCCGCGGACAAGGACGTGCGCTACGAAGCGGTCCTCAAAGTGATGGACGAGCTGCAGCGGCAGAACATCCGGCGAGTCGGGCTGCTCGTGAAGCCCGCCACTCCGTGAGCTACGCGATTCCCGCGGACGAACCTGGCAGCGCGGCACCCGCGGCGCTGTCGCTACTCGTGCACGGGGTGCTCTTCGCGGTGCTGGTTTTCGGCCTGCGCTGGC
>VBDE01000054.1 GCA_005883665.1 Betaproteobacteria bacterium | reverse complement strand
GCGGTGCGCCGCCCGCCGGCGTTGCCGTGACCTTGAACGCGATCGGCATTCTGCCGAGATTGCGGACTTTCAATTCGAGGCTCGAATTGAAATCGTGGAGCAGCTCCGCGAATCCGAACGAGAGGCTGTCGCGGTCCCTGCCTCCGCGATTGCCGCCCTCGCGGTCGCCGTCCTCGCGATTGCCGCCCTCGCGGTCGCCGTCCTCGCGGTCGCCCTCGCGGTCGCCGCGCTCGCGGTCGCCGCCTTCGACGAACGCCACGGCCTGGGTGCGGGTGGCGCCGATGGGCTGCACCAGCCCGCTGCCGTCGAGGACCGGCGCAAAGTTGCTGAGCTGCCCCGGGTCCACGGTCTGCTCCAATGCCGCTCTCAGGGCGCGCTGGCCCCATGAAGGATTAGCCTGGCGCACGAGCGCCGCCACCCCGGCGACGTGGGGCGAGGACATCGACGTTCCCGACGCGCGCTCGCCCTGATTGCCGGTTCCGGAGAACGTGGAGAGGATCGACACGCCCGGCGCGGCCGCGTTGGGCTTCAAATGACTGTCGCCGAAGCGCGGGCCGCCGGAATTGAAGTCCGCAACCGCCCGGAAGCCGGGGTTGGCGAGCGTGCCGCTCGCAAGGGCCGCCGTGGCGGAAGCCGTCAGGGTCGGCGCATCGGAAGTCAATACGCCCAGGAACGGGATCGCCACGCCGGGAATATCGCCTTCGAACGGCGGATAGCCCGCGCCGTTGTTGATCATCGCCACCGCGGCGGCACCGTGCCGCTGCCCGAAGGTGGCGCGATCGACGCGCGCGCAGGTGCCGCGCCGCGTGACCACCAGCTTGCCCGCGATGCTCGCGTTGACGTATTCGGCTTCGTTGCAGCCGAGCGAAACGCTGCCGGTGGAGGTGTGCAGCACGAAGACCGAGAGGGTGCCTCCGGACAAGGGCGCGCCGTTGGCATCGATCGCCGTAATGCTCTTGCCTCCCGCGAGGCCCATCACCGCGGCAGGGAAGCTCGCGGTCGAGTCCACCGCCGCCACGCTGACGACACCCCTGCCCGACGCGGGAGATCCGGTGATGTACGGCGCCGGACCGGAATTGCCCGCCGAGGCCACCACGATGATGCCGGCCTTGGCGGCGTTCTGGGCCGCCAGCGCATCGGAGGTCTTCGCCGTGCCGAAAGGAGCGCCGAGCGACATGTTGATGACGTCCATGTCGTTTTCGACTGCCCAGTCGATCGCCTCGGTCACCACGTCGGTCGAACCGTTGCAGCCGAAGACGCGCACGGCGTAGAGATCCGCCTTTGGCGCGACTCCGGGCCCGATCTTGAACCCTTGTTGGAATGCCGCGCTGTCGTACGGTCCCGCGTAGGTTGCGCCGTGGGCATCCACACCGAAGCCCGCGGCGGTGCCTGCGACGTGGCTGCCGTGTCCGTTGCAGTCGAGTGGGTTCGGATCCGGGTGGGGGGTCGTCTTGGCGGGGTTGGGGTTCCCCTTTGCGTCCAGCGCGCTGGCGTCGTAGGCGTCGCCGACGAGGTCGGTGCCGCCCTTCACCTTGGGCGCGTTCGGCCCGAACAGCGCCGGATTGGCCGGCTGTGTGCTGGCAGCGGCTGCCGCCTGGAACGCGGCGACGGTGCCGGGGCCGCCGAAGTTGGCGTGCGTGTAGTCGATCCCGGTATCGATGATCGCGATCTTGACGCCTTCGCCGCGCAAACGCGGCGTGCCCTGCCACACCACCGGCGCGCCAATGAACGGCACGCTCACCGCGTTGTTCGGGCGATGCTTCAGAACCGGCAAAACCGCCACGACGCCGGGCAGCGCGGCGAGAGCCGCGACCTCGTTGCGATCGATTTCGATCTTGATTCCGTTCAAGGCATGGCGGAAGCGCTTGAGCACGCGGCCGCCGCGACCCGAGATTTCGGGTTCGATGCCTTGATGCTCGGCCGAAACCTGGTCTTCGACCGCGCGCCTCTCATCGCTGGTGAGCGCGCGTTCCGGGACGCGGGCCCGCGCTGCCGCGACGGAATCGGCCGCCAGAACGACCACGACCTTGACGCGGCCGCCGCCCTTCACGCCGAGCGGAACGACGGCAGGCACGAAGGCCTGCTGCGACTCGTACTGCTGGAAGCGGCTCGCGGGATTGGACCCCTGCGCAAGAGTGGCCGCGGGCCACGCAAAGATCGCCGCCAGCAGCAGAACCGGAACCTTTCGCGTCGCTTCCGCAAGCGAGCCGGTGACAGAGGTATCGATAGGTTGTCGCGCGTGCGCATTCATGTGAGATCCGCCCAGATTGTTCTTCGCAAGAAGATGGCGCGCGTTCGGCCGCCTCGCGTTTTTTTCGGGCGCTCCGCGACGCGCGTTACGATGAATCATGCGCCGTGCGCACGAAATCGGTCAAGCGGCGGCGCGCTCGCCGCGCTCGAGCGGTGCGGTGACGAGCGTTATTTTTGCCCTTCGCCGGCAACGACATACGCCCACAGCGCGTCGATGTCGTCGGGCCTCAACAGATCCCCCCAGGGCGGCATGTTTCTCACGCCGTAGGTCACCGTATCGACAAAGCGCGCGTGGTCCTCCCGCGGAAATTTACGCAGATCCTTTGCCCACTCCGGGTTGGCGAGGCGCGGCCCGTGACAGGTCTGGCAGTGAGTTTCGTAGAGCGCCGAGCCTTTCCCGATCTGCTCCGGGGCGAACGGCTTGCCGGAGTCTTGCGCCGCGGCGCCCGCGCACGCAAGCGCGAGGCCGAGAACGCTGGCCCGTCTCACCCTCACTCGGGCATCAACGCGAACGTCCACACCGAGCCGCCGGTGGGCACGCTGTCCGTCACGACGCGGTTAGCGATGCTGCCGCCTCGCCCGGAGAGGACGGTCAAGTATTGCCGGCCCTTGTGCGTATACGTGATGGGCGGCGCGTTGACCGACGAGCCGGTCTTGAACTGCCACAGCGTCTTGCCGTTGTCCTGATCGAGCGCAACGGCCTCGCCGGTCAAAAGGCCGGTGAACAGCAGCCCGCCATCGGTCGCGAGCATGCCCGCCGAGCTCGCAAAATCCATCAACGGAACCTGCCACGCCACTTTGCCGGTCAGCGGTTCTATCGCCATGTGATAGCCGGCCGGCTCGCCCTTGGGCGTGGTCATGGTGGACTCGATGCCGGTCGAACCCGTTCCGAGCACGAACTTGAAATCCACATACTTCATGAGCCGCGGAAAATTCCACGAGTTGAGGTAGACGAGCCCCGTCTTCGGATTGAAGGAGATCAGCGTGGCGTTGGTACCGCGCGACGGGAATACGTTGACCGTCTCGCCTTTCATCGCGCGATCGAGAAGGTCGGTGAGAACCGGGCGGCCGGTCCTGAGATCGACGTACGTGGCCCAGTTGACCTTGACGTACGGGTTAGCCGCGATCAGCTTGCCGTTGGTGCGATCGAGGACGTAGAGGAAGCCGTTCTTATGGGCGTTGATGAGCACCTTGCGCATCTGGCCGTCGACGCGGAGTTCCGCGAGCAGGCTTTCGGCGGTCGCGTCGAAGTCGAAGCTGTCGTTCGGAACGGACTGGTAATACCAGACCATTTCGCCGGTCTTGGGCCGGAGCGCGAGAGTACTGGCGGTATACAAGCAATCGGCGCCGTCGCGGAAGGTGGGGTTGTACGGCTCGGCATTCCCGGTGCCGATATACAGCAGGTCGAGCTGCGGATCATACGAAGCGTATTGCCAAGTCGCCCCGCCGCCGTACTTCCACGCGTCCGGCTTGGTCTGGTGCGGCCAGGTCTCGGAACCCGGTTCGCCGGGCGCGGGAATCGTGTACCTGCGCCACAATTGCTTCCCGGTATCCGGATCGTAACCGTCGACGAAGCCGCGCGTGGTGCTGTCCCCGCCCGCCATCCCCGAGACCAGCACCCCGTTCGCAATGATAGGCGCAATGACGCCCTTGTAGCCTTCTTTCCAATCGGCATACTTCTGCTTCCAGATCTCCTTGCCGGTCTTCATGTCGAGCGCGAGCACGTGCGCGTCGACCGTCTGGCGAAAGAGCTTGCCTTGGTAGATCGTCGCCGGGCCTCTCATGAGCGCTCCGCTGGTCGCGACTCGCAGCGCGCCTCGTTCGTACTGGACGGGCGTGCGCCATATCTGCCTGCCCGTCGCGACGTCGATGGCAAAGGTCCAGTTGCCGTTGACCACGTACATGACGCCGTTGTAAATCGTCGGCTGCGAGTGCTCGCCCATGTCGTTTGCGAGGCTGAAGTTCCAGATCGGAACCAGGCGTCTGACGTTGGACTTGTTGATCTCCTTGAGCGGGCTGTACATCTTCAGGTCGTAGCCCATGCCGAAGGTGGTGACGTTTTCGGTGTTCCTCCCGTCGTTGAGCAGCTCCTCCGCCGTCTGGGCGAATCCGAAACCGCACCAGGAACACAGCAATGCCGCGAGTATGTTCTTCATGGTCGCCCCCTTGAGCGCGCTATTGTATGCTTGCGCGCGAACGCGCGAAACGCGGATCAAATCACGTCTTGTCCGCCAAGAACGATCCGCTCAACGCGGCGAATTCTTCCGCGGCGTCCCATTGGATTAGATGCTTGCAGCGGTCGATCAGATGCAGATCGAGGCCGGGGTGGAGCCGCATTGCGAGCGCGGCGCGTTCCGCGGCATGGCCGCGGTCCTCTCTTCCGTAGATCAGCCGAAGCGGCGACCGCACCTGGCCGAGCCGCTGCCAGAGCGGCTTCGATTCCTTCCCGGCGCCGCCGCGCGCCCGCGCGCGCTCGAGGAACGCCCGGAAGTTCTTTCCCGTGCTCATGCTGTGGCGCGTCTGCAGGGCGGCCGGCGTGATCAGGCTCTTGTCAAAGAGGCTCTCTTCGAGGAGCCTGCGCGTCTCTTCGAGCGTGGGTTCCGCGGACCCGCCTTCTTCGCCTTCCGCGGCAGGCGGCTTTCCTCGACCGGGCAGGGGCGGCAGCAGGCTACCGGTGCCGAGCACGACGACCCCGGGCACGCGCTCGCCGTGCTCGAGGGCGAGGCTCACGGCGATGCGCCCGGACTGCGAATGGCCTATGAGGCGCGCTTTCTGCAGCCGCAAGGTATCCATGAACGCGAGGACGAAGCGCGTGCGATAGGCGACGGAAAGGTCCTCCGGGTTGTCGCTCAGGCCGAACCCCGGCTGGTCGCAGGCGATCACGCGCAAGCCGCGCGCCGCCAGGTCGGAAAGATTGCGCGTCCAGACGTCGGCCGAGGAGCCGAGCGACGCCCCGTGCAGCAAAAGGACCGCCGGTCCGCTTCCTTCCTCGAAGTAGCGGATGCGCAACCCTTCCACCTGGATGAAATTCTCCTTCACCGCCGTTCGACTACTTCTCCGCAATGTCGAGCAGCACGCCGTCGGGGTCGGCGAGGTGATGAGCGCCGTAGGGGCAGCGCTCGAACAGCGCGAGCCGCGCCCGCCCTTCCGGTCCTGCGCCCACGGGGAAGGCGCGCAAATGCGGATTGTTGTCGCCCACGGCTTGCAGGCGCTCCTTCACCGCCTGCAGGTTCTCCACCCTGAAGCCGATGTGATCCGGACCGGGCCTCGCGATTCCGCCGCCCTCGTAGTCGAGAATGCTCCAGGGAGTGAGGATCAAGGTGATCCGGCCGTCGCTCAGGTAATGGCTCGGGTCGCCGGCCTTCTTGCCGAGCCGCTCGAAGCCGAACAGGTCCGCGTAGAACTCCGCGACCTCGTCGGCGTGCAAGGTGCGAAGCGCCAGATGGCTGATCCAGCGCGCTTGCTCGCGCGACGGCTCGACGTAGACCGAGGTGCGGTTCTCCATGTTTTCCTGCGACAGGTCGAAGAGGTTCCCAGCGGGATCGTGGGCGCTGATGCCGGCAAAGGGGCGCGTGCCGGGGCGCTTCAGGACTTCGATGGCGGGGTAGCGCTCGCACAGCTGCGCGCAGAGCCGTTCCGCGTCTTCCACTTCCACGCCGAAGTGGTCGAGCCCCCCCGCGCGGCCCGCCTTGCGCGGATTGATGTTGAGGCCCACATAGCCGTCGCTGACGGTCACCGCGCGCTCTGGCCGCGTGTCGGCCGCCGTCCTCATGCCGAACACCGCCTCGTAAAATCTGCCCTCGAGCGCGTACTGGTCGCTGACGATGGCTATGTGCCTGATTTTTGCGGACATGGATCAATGCCCTCGCAGAAATACTTCCCGGAATTCCTTTTCGTGCCGATCGGCATCGCGCGCGAGCCGCGGGTTCACGTAGTGCAGCTTCAGCGGAACCGAGG
>VBDE01000114.1:6433-8644 GCA_005883665.1 Betaproteobacteria bacterium | reverse complement strand
TTCGCGCCGCGATCGGCGTCGGCGGAGAGCGCAGCCACCAGTGATCGAGCACATCGCGCCACGCCGTGCCCGAGAGGCTGGAGCGGCCGGAATTCGCGATCCAGATCACGATCAGGATTTCAGCCAGCCCGAGCAGAAGCCAACGATAGTTTCTGTACTGGCGCACCCCGCGCTCCGGAAAGGCGAGCGCGAGCAGCACGTTGAAAGGCACGAGCACGGAGAACGCGGTCAACACCGCCCTCACGGCGAAACTCTCCGGACCCAGGTCCCAGGCCAGGCTGTAACCGGCGTAGGCGGCCAGAAGCGACGCCAGCATGATGAGCGCGCGGCTGCGGTTGAACCACGCGCTGATGGCCGTCCCGAGCAGCAGCACGATATAAGGCCCCACCCCGATCAGGCCGGAGAGCGAGCGCGGAAGCGCGTGGCGTGCCGCGACCGCGAGCGCGGCCGCCAGCAGGATCACGGCCGGCACCGCTACCAATTGCAGAGTTCGAAGGAGTAAGGGGTTCAATAGGAGCGTTCGAGAGAGAATATTTCTTTGATTCGTCTCAAATTATCGTGGTTTCCTGACATCGGATGTCCGGTTTACCCGGTGGACGATTCCCGCCCGTCCGTTTAGCCTCAAGCCGCAGAGGCACGCGCATCGAAAAACCGTCAGAATTATAGATTCGGCCGAGGAGCACCGTGGAAGATTTTTCAAAGCCAGAGAGACCGAAGGACGATTACGGGCGCAGGAGGGAGGACTGGGTGATCGAGGAATCGCCGTTCCTGCTCGGGATCGTTGCGCTCGACCTGAGGCTCAAGAACCTGAATCGAACCTGGGAAAAGGTCCTCGGCTACCCGCGCGCAACGTTGCTGGGAAAACCGCTCACCAGGCTGATCGACCAGGGCGAGCAGGCCCATGCGCTGATGCTCGTGAATACGCGCCTCGTCTTAGAAGGCAGACCGATCGAATTCTCGCTGCGGTGCAATGACGGATCGTACAGGTGCTTCGAGTGGGAGCGCCGTCCGGCGCGCGGAGAAGAGGGGATGTTCATCACCGGGCGCGACATCACCGAGCGCAAAAAAATGGAGACCACGGCGAACCTGCAGAAGTACCTGCAGGCGAAAAAAGCCGAGCGATCCGCCTGAGCCCGATCGCGCGCGGCTAGACGACGGCGGGCGAGCGCCGGGCCTTCAGAAAATCATTCAGCACCTTCGCGGTGTGTCCCGTCTGCCGCGCGGCTATCAGTCCTTCCAGCGGTCCCTGCGCGACGACTCGTCCACCTCCTTCGCCGCCTTCGGGCCCGAGATCGATGATCCAGTCCGCTTCCGCGATCACATCCAGATTGTGCTCGATCACCACCACCGTGTTGCCCGCGTCCACGAGGCGGTGCAGCACGCGAAGGAGTTTTTCCACGTCGGCCATGTGCAGGCCGACGGTGGGTTCGTCGAGCACGTATAGCGTGTGGCTCTCGGAACCGGCACGGCCGGGGCGTATTGCCGTATTGCCATTGGCGTCGATACGCACTTTCGCGAGCTCCGTCACCAGCTTGATGCGCTGCGCCTCGCCGCCGGAGAGCGTCGGGCTCTGCTGGCCGAGCGTCAGGTAGCCCAAGCCCACGTCCTGCAGCAATCGCAGCGCGTGATGGGTCGAAGGGTGCGCGGCGAAAAATTCGACTGCTTCGTCCACGCTCATCGCCAGCACTTCGCCGATCGACTTTCCCTTCCAGCGCACGGAGAGCGTCTCCGGGTTGAAGCGTGCGCCGCCGCAGACCTCGCAGGTCACCTTTACGTCCGGCAGGAAGCTCATCTCGATTTTCTTGATTCCCTGGCCTTCGCAGGCCTCGCAGCGCCCTCCCTTGGTGTTGAACGAGAAGCGGCTGGCGCTCCAGCCGCGCATTCGCGATTCGTTCGCCTCGGCGAACAGGCGCCGGATCGCGTCCCAGAAGCCGACATAGGTCGCCGGGCAGGAGCGCGGGGTCTTGCCGATCGGCGTCTGATCCACTTCGAGCACGCGGCCCACGCCTTCCGCTCCGCGGATCGCGCGGCAACCGGATAGCGGCGCGTCTTCCTTATTCCCGCGCTCCCTCACCATTCTCGAAAGATTCGTGTAGAGCACGTCGCGGGCAAGCGTGGATTTGCCCGAGCCCGAGACGCCGGTGATCACGCTCAACCTCGCGAACGGCGCGCGCAGGGCTATGCTTTTCAGATTGTGCAGCGACGCGCCCG
>VBDE01000114.1:0-6302 GCA_005883665.1 Betaproteobacteria bacterium | reverse complement strand
CGGATGGTGTCCTCGTCGTGCTCGACCACGACGAGCGTGTTGCCCTTGGCTTGCAGCTTTTCCAGCGTGTCGAGCAGGATCCGGTTGTCGCGCGGGTGCAGGCCGATGGTGGGCTCGTCCAGGATGTAGCACACACCGCGCAGGTTCGAGCCGAGCTGCGAGGCGAGGCGGATGCGCTGCGCCTCGCCGCCGGAGAGCGTCGGCGCCGAGCGGTCGAGCGAAAGGTAGGAGAGGCCCACCTGGGCGAGGAACGAGAGGCGCGACTTCAACTCCGCGACGATGTCGCGCGCGATCTCGGCTTCGCGGCCGGAGAGCTCCAGGCCGCGGAAAAGCGCTTCGAGCCCGCCCACGGGCAGCGCGGCGAGCTCGGAGATCGAGCGCTCCTGGTAATGCACCGCAAGCGCCTCGCGGTTGAGGCGCTTGCCGTCGCAGCCCGGGCAGACCTCGTCCACCTCCAGCCATTCTATCCACGAGTCGAGCACGTGGTCCTCGGTACCGGTCTTCGCGCGCTCCTCGTCCCATTCCACGCGGTCGAGCTTGAGGCCGGTGCCGTAGCACTCGGGGCACCAGCCGTGCTTGGAGTTGAACGAGAAAAGCCGCGGGTCGAGCTCGGCGAAGCTGCGCCCGCACGAGGGGCAGGCGCGCTTGGTCGAGAAGACGCTCTGCGGAAGGTCCATTTCCACTCGCGCCGATCGGGAGTTGGCGGCGGCCTCGGCCAGGCGGTCGAGTCCCGCGATCACGTGGACGACGCCCTTGCCGAATTCCAGAGCGCGGGCAAGCGACCGGCGAATTTCCGCTTCGTTATCCGCGGCGATGCGCAGGTCGGCGACCGGCAACTCGAGGGTGTGCTCCTGAAAGCGCGAGAGCCGCGGCCACTTGTCGGTCGGCAGGAACTCCCCGTCGACGCGCAGATGCGCGTAGCCCTTGCCGCGCGCCCACTTGGCCAGGTCGGTGTAATAGCCCTTCCTGTTGAGGACGAGCGGGGCGAGCAGGCCGATGCGCTGGCCGCGATAATCGCGCAGCAGGCGCGCGGCGATGGCGGCTTCGCTCTGCGGCTCGATCGGCACCCTGCAGTCGGGGCAGTACTGCGTGCCGAGCTTTACGTAGAGCAATCGCAGGAAGTGATAGATCTCCGTGAGCGTCGCGACGGTGCTCTTGCTTCCACCGCGGCTGGTGCGCTGCTCGATCGCCACTGTGGGCGGAATTCCGAAGATCGCGTCCACGTCGGGCCGCGCCGCGCCTTGAACGAATTGACGCGCGTAGGCGTTGAGCGACTCGAGATAGCGCCGCTGGCCTTCGGCGAACAGGATGTCGAAAGCGAGCGTCGATTTTCCGGAACCCGAGACTCCGGTGACGACCGTGAATTGGTTGCGTGGGATTTCGACGTCGATGGATTTCAGGTTGTGCTCGCGCGCGTTGTGAATCTTTATGGACTCACTGATGCGGGCCTGCAGCGGCACGCCGGTTTCCGCCGTGCGAAGGACGGCGGGCCGCGATAGAGCCGCTTCGTAATCACGCAACGCTTTGCCGGTATGCGAGCTCGCGTGCCTCGCGACCTCCGCCGGCGTTCCGGTGCAGACGATCGCGCCGCCTGCGTCGCCACCCTCAGGGCCGAGGTCGATGAGCCAGTCGGAAGCGCGGATGACATCGAGGTTGTGCTCGATCACGACCAGCGAATGCCCCGCCGCAATCAATTGGCGGAACGCCGAGAGCAGTTTCGCGACGTCGTCGAAATGCAGGCCTGTCGTGGGTTCATCAAACAAAAACAACGCGCCTCGCGCGCCCTTCGGCTTCGAGGACGCCTCGACCAGATGCCCGGCGAGCTTCAGCCGCTGCGCCTCGCCGCCGGAGAGCGTCGGCACCGGCTGGCCGACGCGCAGGTACTCGAGCCCGACATCGGCGAGCGGCTTCAGAGCACGCTGCACTTCGGGACGGTCCCGGAAGAAAGCGAGCGCCTCGGAAACGGTCAGCTCGAGCACGTCGGCGATCGATTTCCTACCCACCACGACCTCGAGCACCTCGTCGCGGAAGCGCTTGCCGTTGCAGTCGGGGCAGCGCAGGTACACGTCCGAGAGGAACTGCATCTCGACGTGCTCGAAGCCGTTGCCCCCGCAGGTCGGGCAGCGCCCGTCGCCGGAGTTGAAGCTGAAGGTGCCGGCGGTGTACTTGCGCTCTTTCGCGAGCGGCTCTTTTGCGTAGATGTCGCGTATCGCATTCCAGGCGCCGACGTAGCTCGCGGGGTTCGAGCGCGTGGTGCGCCCGATCGGCGTCTGGTCCACCATGACCACGTCCCCGATCAGCGCGTGCCCGCGCAGCCCGCGGAGCGCGCCCGGCGCTTCGGTCGGCTTGCCTTTCGCCTTTCGAAGCGCGGCGTAGAGCAAGTCCTGCACCAGCGTGGATTTCCCCGAGCCCGAGACGCCGGTGACGCACACCAGGCGCTCGAGCGGAATGCCGACGTCGATGTCCTTCAGGTTGTGCTCGGCCGCGCCTAGGAGCTCGATTCTCGGCGCCTTCCTGTCCGGCGCTGCGGCCGCCGTGCTGCTGCCGGCGCGCTTTCTCCCGGAGAGATATTCGGCCGTGAGCGTTTTCGACTGCTTCAGCTCGTCGGGCGTGCCGAAGAAAACGATCTCGCCGCCGCGTTCACCCGGTCCCGGACCCATGTCCATGAGGCGGTCGGCCTGCAGCATGATCTGCGGATCGTGCTCGACCACAACGAGCGAGTTGCCGGCGTCGCGCAGGCGCTGCATCACGCCGATCACGCGGCCCATGTCGCGCGGGTGCAAGCCGATCGAGGGTTCATCCAGCACGAAGAGCGTATTGACGAGCGAAGTGCCGAGCGCCGTGGTGAGGTTGATGCGCTGCACCTCGCCGCCGGAGAGCGTGCGCGACTGGCGGTCGAGCGTGAGGTAGCCGAGGCCGACGTCGTGGACGTAGCGCAGCCGGGCGCGGATTTCGGTTAGAAGCAGATCGGTGGCCTCGTCCAGCGGGGCGGGGAGATGCAACTGCTCGAAGAAGGCGCGCGTGCGCTCGGCGGGCAGAAGCACCAGGTCGTGCACGGTGAGGCCGGGGAGGGCGCGCAATGTCTCGTCGCTGAAGTTTGCGCCGGCCGGCCTGAACCGGCGTGCAGGGTCGATCACGCGGTCCGCGTCCTCCTTCGTCCCGACCCGCCAGAGCAGCGCGTCGGGCTTCAGGCGCGCGCCGTTGCAGGCAGAACAAGGCGTGTAGGCGCGGTAGCGCGACAAGAGCACGCGCACGTGCATCTTGTAGGCCTTGGTCTCCAGCCACCGGAAGAAACGCGCGACGCCGTACCAGGTGCCCGGCCAGGATTTTCTCCAGCTCACCCATTCGGGCTCGCCCTCGAGCGCCCATTCACGCTGCCTCGCAGAAAGATCGCGGAAAGGAACGTCGAGCGGGACGCCGCGCTTCTTCGCGTACTTCTCGATGTCCTCCTGGCACTCGTGGAAACTCGGCGACTGCCAGGGACGGATCGCGCCCTCGCGCAGGGTTTTTGTCTCGTCCGGGACGATGAGGCCGTAGTCGATGCCGATCACGCGCCCGAACCCGCGGCAGGTCTCGCAGGCGCCGAGCGGTGAGTTGAAGGAGAACAGGCTCGGCACCGGCTCGGAATAATGGATATCGCAATCCGGGCAGTGCAAGTCGGACGAGAACCGCCACGGCGCCAGTGCCTTGCCATCCACAGTTAGCGGATAGACGTTGATCTTGCCCTGGCCGATCTTGAGCGCGGCCTCGATGCCCTCGATTACGCGCGTCTTCTCCGCGGAGGACAGCCGCAGGCGGTCCTGCACGACCTCGAGCACATTCGCGCCCCGCGCGTGGATGCGATCGTAGCCCTGCGCTTTCAGCAGCGCCTGGACTTCCTCTTCCTTGAAGTTCTTCGGCACGGCCACCGGGAAAGTCACGACCAGGCGCGGATCGCCCGCCGCCCCAGCGCGGGCCGAAAGCTGTTCGTATACGGAGGAGGGTGAGTCCCGGTGCACGGGCTGTCCGCAGCCGCGGCAGAAAAGCCGCCCCGCGCGGGCGAACAACAACTTAAGGTGGTCGTTCAGCTCGGTCATCGTGCCGACCGTCGAGCGGGACGTGCGTACGGGGTTGGTCTGGTCGATTGCGATTGCGGGGGGAATCCCCTCGATCGCATCGACCTGGGGCTTGTCCATGCGGTCGAGAAACTGCCGCGCGTAAGGGCTGAAAGTCTCGACGTAGCGCCGCTGCCCTTCGGCGTAGAGCGTGTCGAAAACGAGCGAGGATTTCCCCGATCCCGAGACCCCGGTCACGACGACGAGCTCGTTCGTCGGGATCTCGAGCGAGAGGTTCTTGAGGTTGTTCTGGCGGGCGCCGCGGATGACGATCGCGGGATCGGAGCGGCGTTGCAGCATGCCGCTATTTTATCGGCGAGCGCTGCCGGTCGCTTTAATAACCGAGGAACTCGTCGGTGTGGATCGCGTCCTCCGCGATTCCGGCCCCGATAAGCATTTTCTGCATGGCTTCGACGAGCCCCGGCGGACCCGCGGAGTAGTAGACGCAGGCGGCGAGGCCCTTGAGGTGGCGCTCGAGCATGGCGCGGTCCAGAAACCCGGTCTCGCCGCTCCAGGGCCGGCTCGATTTGTCCATTTCGACCATGGTGCCGACAAAGTGGCAGCGGGAGTGGCGCCTCGGCAGCGCCGACAGCTCGTCGAGGAACGCCGAGTCCTCGGGACGGCGGTTGGAGTAGAACAGCCACAGGTCCCGCGCGAGCCGCGATCGCGCCGCCTCGCGCAACATGCTCACGAAAGGCGTGACGCCGATGCCGCCCGCGAGAAACACGGCAGGCCGGGCGTCGGCGGGGTCCAGCGTGAACATGCCCGCCGGACCGCGCAGGCTGACGCGGCCGCCCGCGGGCATCGCCTTGAGCACCCGCTTGAACGCCGTGTCGCGCATTCGCGTCGCGATCATGAGCTCGGTCTCGTACGGTGCGCTGGCCAGGGAAAAGGAGCGCGAATTGCCCTTGTGGTCGGTCTCCGGCGGATCGATGAGGGACACGGTGACCGAGTGCCCGGCCTCGAAGCTGAAACCCGCGGGCTTCGCGAAATGAAACGCCATCGTGCCTTCCGCTACGGTCTCGCTGGCAGTTAGCGTGGTTTCGTATTTGGGCATCGCCGCTCTTTCTCTGGTCAGGCCGGATCTTCCTGGGCCCAGGCGATCTTGTGGTAGTCGAAGTCCTTGGAGATGGTGGGCTTCACCACCTCGAAGTAGGGCGAGATGTCGAAGTCGCGCGGTGTGAACAAGCTGTGGTGCCGGATGTGCGCGACCTCGTGATAGCAGTCGTTGCAGCCGGGCGTCCCGTCGTGGACGTACTTGACTTCGGGCAGGATCGGATAGTGCACCGACTGGAACGCCTGGGCGACCAGCGTCGAGCAGATGGCGCGCGTCGGGTCGCCGCTGCCGAAGGCGATCATGCGGCGGCGCCAGCGCACCGGGACGGGCGGTGTCGGAATCAAGTAGCGCGCGAGGTCGAAAACGTTCTTCAGGTCGTAGCGCCCGCCGATGTGCGAGACGGTGAACCTGATCACCGCCTGCAGATCCTCCTTCGACAAGCCGACCGCCCGGCAGATGCGGGTGTTCATGCCGGAGACATCGGACAGCGGCACTGCGCGAATCCCGTAGAGCATGTCGGCTTCGACCAGCACTTTGGGCTCCTCGCCGGGCGCGGGGGGCCCTAGCGCATCGCCGATATAGAACATCGCGTGCGACCAGGTCGACTGGGTCAGGTACTTGATGGCGACGCTGACGCGCGTGTTGCCTTCGAGGAGCAGGACATCGCCCGGCTTGAGCGAGGCCGCGAGCTGTTCCAGCGAGGCGGTTGCGGTCTGAGCACCGCGGATCGGCTGCGCCAGGTAGGTGGCTAAGCGTCCGCCCATCCATCGGAGTACGGGGTTCATGTGTAGTTTCGCGCCTATTCCTGTAGCGGTTCGATGACGCTTCGACCCGCGGTGTTCCCGATCTTCCGCGGGGCCCATTTTACGGAGTTCCGGGAAGCATTTCCCTCCTTGCGCATGTTTACTGCCGGCGGGAACGCGCGAATCACGGTCTTCATCCAATGTGTGCCCGCACGTCAGGCGGCCAATGGTTTCACAAAGGAGGCCCTATGAAACACAAATCCATTTTGTTTATGGGGGTTTTTCTCTTCGCGGGGCTTGTCCTTCTCGACGAGTCCCGCTTGCTCGCTGGAGAGGAACCCGAACTTTCGAAAGACGACAAGAAAGTCGACCACCCGTCGCACGCCGCAATCAACCTGGGCAGGCAGA